>CAUWEK010000098.1:0-7395 GCA_963557435.1 uncultured Dysosmobacter sp. | reverse complement strand
GGAGGATGCGGTGGGGGACGCTCCATCCACCCTGCATCTGATCTTGCCGGAGGCCCGCCTGGGCGGGGAGGATGAGGCCGGCGAGATCGCTGCCATCCACGCAGCTATGTCCTCTTATCTGGACAGCGGTGTATTCCGTACACTGCCCCGGTCCATGGTCTATGTGCGCCGCACCCAGACCGATGGCCGCGTACGCCAGGGACTGGTGGGGATGGTGGATCTGGAGCAGTATGATTTCACGCCAGGCTCGGGAGTGCTGATCCGGGCCACGGAGGGTACGGTACTCTCCCGGATCCCGCCCCGGATGGCGGTGCGCCGTGGGGCGCCCCTGGAGCTGCCCCATGTGATGCTGCTCATCGACGACCCGGAGCATACGGTGATCGAGCCATTGGCGGCGGGAGAGGGGATGGAGCCTCTTTATGAGTTTGATTTGCTCCAGGGCGGCGGCCGCTTGTGCGGTAGACGCCTGACGGAGGAGCAGATGGGCGGAGTTGCCCGGGCTCTGGCCCGCCTGCGGGGCGCAGGAGAGGAGCGTTCTATGCTGTTTGCTGTGGGAGATGGCAACCACTCTCTGGCCGCGGCCAAGGCGTGCTACGAAGAACGCAAAGCGGAAGTACCGGCGGGGACAGTGCTGCCGGAGCGGTTTGCCCTGGTGGAGGTGGTGAACTGTCACGATCCGGCGCTGACGTTCGAACCCATCCACCGCTGCCTGTTCGGCGTGGAGCCGCAGGAGGTGCTCTCTGCACTGCTGGCTTATTACCCTGGTGCCTATCAGGGAGAGGGAGAAGGTCATACGGTCTCGTTCACCTGGTCCGGCGGCAGCGGGACCATCACGATTCCCACGCCCCGTGCCCATCTGGCGGTAGGGACCCTCCAGACGTTTTTGGATGATTATCTTGCTGCCCATGCGGGCCGGCTGGATTATATCCACGGAGAGGATGCAGCCCGGAGCCTGGGCCGCCGAAGCGGAAACCTGGCGTTTTGCCTGCCTGCTATGGAAAAGGCACAGCTGTTCCCCACGGTCATGGCGGACGGCGTACTGCCCAGAAAGGCGTTTTCCATGGGCGAGGCCCGGGACAAGCGGTATTATGTGGAGGCCCGGTGCCTGCGCTGAAAAAGAGCGGATCGATATTGCGATCCGCTCTTTCCTTTTGCTTTCGGATATGGTATAATCACACTAAAGAGAAGCGAGCTTTGCTGATAGATTTGGCGATTATGCCAAAGCGGGAGAGAGGAGGCTCCTATGGTACGGCTGCTGCAGGAGGCGTTCTATCTGGGCGGAAGCGTGGCACTGGTATGGCTGGTGCTGCTGCCCGCAGTGGTTTTGCTGGCGGTATGTGCGGTGTACATTTTGGCGGAGACGTTTCATGATTTTTGGAAGCGCCGGGGCTGGTCCTGACCCCGGACGAGAGTGGAGGGGGTCTGGAGAAATCCGGGCCCCCTCTTTTCTGCGGTATCGGGCTGTGGTATAATAGCTGCAAGGCGGCCATGATCATTTGATTAGAGCCGTTTTTCTCGCCCTTTGCGGGGCGACCAAAAAACGAGGCGCGATATCATATCGGCTCCGCCGACATGGTATACGGAAGCATCAAAAGCCGGGCTGGCCCGGGGAGAGGATGACAACGGTATGGTTTGGGAGCGGGAGGCACCGGCAAAACTCAATTTGACGCTGGATATTCTGGGGCGCCGGCCGGACGGATATCATGAGATGCGCATGGTGATGCAGACGGTGTCCTTGTGCGATACGGTGCAGGTGGAAGAGACGGCAGGAGGCTTCCGGCTGGAGAGCGGGCTGGATCTTCCGAAGGGAAAGAAAACACTGGAGCAGCAGGCGGCGGAGGCATTTTTCCAGGCGGCGGGACTGCCGGTGCCTGGGCTTTGCGTCCGTCTCATCAAGCGAACGCCCGCCTATGCGGGCATGGGCGGCGGCAGCGCGGACGTGGCGGCGCTGCTGCGGATCTTGCGGGATCACTGGTGTCCGGACATGACGGATGCAAAGCTGGAAGAGATCGGGCTGACGGTAGGCAGCGATGTACCCTTCTGCCTGCGGGGTGGTACGGCGCTGGCAGAGGGCAGGGGGGAGGTGCTCACGGACCTTGCGCCGCTGCCGCCCTGCTGGATCGTGGTGTGCAAGCCGGACTTTGGTATTTCCACCCCCGTGCTCTTTGCCCGGGTGGATGACGCGCCCATCGCCTGCCGGCCGGATACGGCGGGCATGTGCGCCGCGCTGGATGGGGGAGACCTGACCGGTGTGGCGTCCCGGCTCTGCAATGTCTTTGAATCGGCGCTGCCGGCGGAGTATGGTGAGGTATTTGCCATCAAGAAGCAGCTATTGGAGTTGGGCGCCATGAACGCGGCCATGAGCGGCTCCGGACCCACTGTGTTCGGCATGTTCCGGACCGAAGAGGCGGCCCGGCAGGCGGCGCTGACCTTGCAGCAGACGTACCGGGAGACGTACTGCGTGTGCCCGGTGGGAAAGCTCCATTGATTTTTTCGGAAGAAAAGGTATAAAAAGGAAAACAGGTGTCCATGCTTTCGCTAGAGATGCAAACAAAACGAAAGCGAGGGACACCAATGAAAACCATGCGTTCTGCGGCGAAGTCCAAACTGCCGCTGGTATTTCTGGCGCTGTTGTCGGCGCTGCTTTTGACGGGAGTAGTCAGTCTGGGTGCTCAGGCCGGCCTGGCGGACCGGGTGGTGCGGCTGCATGTGCTGGCCAATTCCGATTCCGAGGAGGACCAGGCGCTCAAGCTCCTGGTGCGGGACCAGGTGCTCTCCCAAGCGGAGCAGCTGCTCACCGGCACGGCAGACCGGGCGGAAGCGGAGACGGTCCTGACCCGGGCACTGCCGGAGCTGAAGGAGACGGCTGCTGCGGTCATTGCCGCTGAGGGCTACGACTACGATGTGGAGGTGCGTCTGGAGGAGACGTCTTTTCCCACCAAGGAATATGACGGCTTTTCGCTTCCAGCCGGTGAATATCTTGCCCTGCGGGTGCTGATCGGAGAGGCCAAGGGGCAGAACTGGTGGTGTGTGGTATTCCCGCCCCTTTGCACTGCCGCGGCGGAGGAGGTGCTGGAGGCCGCGCAGGCTGCCGGACTCAGCGCGGAACAGGTGCAGCTGATCACAGAGGAAAACGGCGCCTACAAGCTGAAGTTCAAAGCGGTGGAGCTGTGGGAGCGGTTGGGGAGCCTCTGGGATAAAGAGAAGAGCTGAAAAAAAGATCCCGTCCCAATATGGGACGGGATCTTTTGCTGTGTGGACTCAGCCCTCCAGCTTGGCGTTGCACTTGGCCAGGAACTTCTCGTTTTTGATGATGGCACGGGTGTGGACACCGGAGCCGATGGGGCCCCGCTCGTCCCAGGCGCGGACCGCAAAGTCCACCATCTTGCCGTTTTCGGACACGGCGGTGATCTCCGCCTCCGCCCAGACCTCCATGCCCACGGGGGTGGGAGCGTCGTGGCTCACTTCCAGACGGGTGCCCACGCTGCCAAGTCCTTCTTCCAGGAAGGACTGGAGACAAGTCATCGCCGCGTTTTCCATGAGAGCGCACATAAAGGGCGTGCCGAACACTGGCAGGGCGCCGGAGCCCACGGCGGCGGCGGTCAGCTCCTGAGTGACAGGCTGATGCAGCTGGCATTTTGTTCCGATGACGATCATAGGGATTCCTCCAAATTCAGCAGTATAAAAGGAAACGGCGCTTCATGGGAAGCGCCGTTTTCCGTGACGGGATCAGATACCCAGCTCGGTCCAAAGATCGTTGTACAGCGTCAGCGTCTCGGAGGGCAGGTTCTCGTACAGAGTGCAGCGGTCCAGCACCTCGCTGGGCGCGGCCATGATCTCATAGAGGCCCATGTCCAGAGGCTCACCATAGGTCTCCTCATAGTAGGCGGGATAGGACTCCAGCGCCTCGGCGTTGGGGGAGGCGTACCAGATATAGTCCATGTTGGCCAGGTTGGACTCAGTGGAGGCGATGAAGTTGATCCACTCCTCGGCCTCCTCCTTGTGCTGGGCGTTCTTCAAAACGCACATGGCGTCCACGAACCAGTTGGAGCCCTCCTCAGGCACCACATAGGCAAGGTCGGGGTTGTTCTCCAGCATGGTCAGGTAGTCGCCGGCATAGTACATGGCGATGGCAGCGTTGCCGCCTTCCATCTTCTGGAACACCTCGTCCATGACGAAGGCCTGATACACGCCCTTGCTCTTGGCATCGGCCAGCAGCTCATAGGCTTCCCGGATCTGGGCTTCGTCGGTGGTGTTCAGGTCGTAGCCCAGGTCCAGCAGCGCGGCGGCCAGAGCGTCGCGGGAGTTGCGGATCATGAGCACATTGCCCGCGTACTTCTCATCGAACATGGCGTCCCAGCTGGTGATGGGCTCATCCACCATGGTGGTGTTGTAGATGATGCCCAGAGTGCCCCAGGTATAGGGGACGGTGTACTTGTTCTCCGGGTCGAAGCTCAGGCCCTTGTAGCGGTCGTCGATCTTCTCGTAGTTGGGGATGTTGTCGTAGTTGAGCTCCGCCAGCATGTCCTCGTCGATCAGTCGGGCGATCATATAGTCAGAGGGGACGATGACGTCATAGTCGCCGGCGCCGGTCTTGAGCAGGGAATAGAGGGCCTCGTTGCTCTCAGCCGTCTGATAGTTGACCTTGATGCCGGTTTCCTCCTCGAATTGATAAATCAAATCCTCATCGATGTATTCACCCCAGCTGCACACGTTGACGACCCGCTCCTCTTCGCTGCTGCCGCAGCCGGTCAGGGTCATGGCGGCCACCATCATCATGGCAAGGGCCAAGGCAAGTGTCTTTTTCAATTGATCATTCCTCCAGTATTTCTCCTAAAATCTATCTCAAGGCCAATAGGCCGTGGGACCTCAGATGCGCCGGATCTCCCTGCGGCGTTCCTGCCGGGCCTCGCGGATGTTCACGATGGCCAGCAGTACCAGCACAGTCACGAACAGCAGTGTGGAGATGGCGTTGATCTCCGGGCTGACCCGCTTTTTGGTCATGCCGTAGATGGTCATGGCCAGAGTGGAAGCGGAGGAGCCAGCGGTGAAGTAGCTGATGACGAAGTCGTCAATGCTCATGGTGAAGGCTGTCAGGGCGCCGGAGACGATGCCGGGCTTGATCTCCGGAAGGATTACCTTGAAGAAGGCCTGCATCCAGGTGCAGCCCAGGTCCTGGGCTGCGTCCACCAGATTTTTGTCCATCTGCCGCAGCTTGGGCCCCACGGACAAAATGACATAGGGAATGTTGAAGCTGACGTGGGCGATGAGCAGCGTGCCGAAGCCCATGGTCAGCCGGGTAGGCAGCTGGATCAGGGACTGGATGCCGTTGAACCAGGAGGCAAAGTCGCCCCAGAAGCCGAAAAACGCCACGAAGAACAGGCACAGGGACACACCGGTGACGATATCCGCATTCATCATGGGGATGTTGTTGATGGTCATCAGCGGTTCCCGTACCCGGCGGCGCATGGAGTAAAAGCCGATGGCGGCAAACGTACCGGCCACCGTTGCAATGGCGGTAGCCAACAGGGACACCAGCAGCGTGGTGTAGACGCTTTGCATGATGAGCCGGTCATGGAGCAGGTCTTTGTACCAGGTGAGGGAAAAGCCCTTCCACACGGTGTTGCTGTTGCCGGCGTTGAAGGAAAAGATGATGAGCAGGACGATGGGGGCGTACAAAAAGACGAACACCAGCACCATAAACAGGCGGTTGAGCGCAGAATTGTTCTTTTTCACAGCATCACCGCCTGTTCCTCGCCCTCACCGAAGCGATTCATCACCCACATGCAAACGACTACGATCACCATCATCACAAGGGAAATGGCCGCGCCCAGCTGGGGATTGTAGGCATTGCCCATGAACTGCTGCTCGATGAGGTCGCCCAGCAGCAGCTCCGTGCCGCCGCCCAGCATTTTGCTGATGGCGAAGGTGGACACGGAGGGCACGAATACCATGGTGATGCCGGAGAGCACACCAGGCAGGCTCAGCGGCAGGATCACCCGCCGGAATACCTGAAAGGTGTTGGCGCCTAAGTCCCGGGCCGCCTCGATCAGGGAGTGGTCCAGCTTGATGATGACCGAGTAGATGGGCAGGATCATAAAGGGCAGGTAGTTGTAGACCATGCCCAGCACCACGGCACCCTGGGTATTGAGCATCTGGAAGTGGGTGATGGGCGTGTAGGATGCCGGATCGGCCGCAAAGTGCATGGCGATCGTGTTATAGAGATCGATGAGGCCGATGTTCTGGAAGAACTGGTTCAAAAGGCCGTTGTTCTCCAGAATGGACATCCAGGAGTAGGTCCGCAGCAAAAAGTTCATCCACATGGGCAGCATGATGAGCACCATACCCACCCGCTGGAACTGCCGGCCCTCCTTGCTCATGATATAGGAAATAGGGTAGCCGATCAGCAGGCACACCAGCGTTGCGATGAGCGCCAGCTTGAACGAACGGGTGAACACCACCGCGTAGGTGCCCATGCGGGTGAAGTTTGCCAGGGTGAAACCGCCGTCGGCAGAGGAAAAGGCATAGATGACCACCATGATGATGGGGGCCACCACGAAAAGCGCCATCCAGACAACATACGGGACGGCGAACCAAGAGAGCTTATTCCGCATCCTCGCTCTCCTCCTCGTCCTCCACTTCCAGCGTGGCGTCGTCCAGCTCGTCGTATTCCTCGGAGAAGGAGGAGTAGTCGCCAAACATGCCGGAATACTGGCTCTTTTTCATGACATGGATGCCGTCGGGGTCGATCTTGATGCCGATGCGCTCACCCTCGGGGCAGTGGTCCGTGGTCTGGATGAGCCACTTGAAGCCCCGGAAATCCACGATGATGTCGTACTGCATGCCCTTGAAGGTGACGGAGGTGACCGTGCCGGTCAGCTGGCCCTGCTCCACGGGGACGATGTCGATGTCCTCGGGGCGGATGACCACGTCCACCGGCTCGTTTTCGGCAAAACCGCCGTCCAGGCAGGCAAACTCCCGGCCGTACATCTTCACGCACTTGTCCCGCACCATGATGCCGTCGATGATGTTGGACTCGCCGATGAAGTCCGCCACGAAGGCGTTTTTCGGCTCATTGTAGATGTCCTCGGGGGTGCCGATCTGCTGGATGGAGCCCTTGTCCATGACCACGATGGTGTCGGACATGGTGAGGGCCTCTTCCTGGTCGTGGGTGACATAGATGAAGGTGATGCCCACCTGCTGCTGGATGCGCTTGAGTTCGATCTGCATATCCTTGCGCAGCTTCAGGTCCAGGGCGCCCAGCGGCTCGTCCAGAAGCAGCACCTTGGGGCGGTTCACCAGGGCACGGGCGATGGCCACCCGCTGCTGCTGACCGCCGGAGAGGGCGTCGGGCTTGCGGTTTTCAAAGCCCTTGAGGCTGATGATCTCCAGCAT
>CAUWEK010000097.1:0-7418 GCA_963557435.1 uncultured Dysosmobacter sp. | reverse complement strand
CGGCTACCACTTCCCCATCGGTGCCTACTACCGGCTCAGCACCATTCTCGACCCCGGCACCTTCCGGGAGCTCAACGAGAAGTACCCCGCCGGCGACCCCCTCCACTTCCCGGACTACCGCAAGAAGCTGGAGAGCACTCAGCGCAAGACCTGCCTGACGGAGGCCGCCGTCACCGGCACCCGGGATCTGCACACCTTCCTGACAGACCTGGAAGCGGTGACGAAAAATGCCGGCACCCAGCTGGACAGCGGCACCCAGAAGACGCTTTCCGGTCTTGCCGCCTCCCTGCGTCAGGCGGCCCGCAGCCTCTCCACCACCTCCGACGTGAAGGCCGCCAAAAACGACATCAGCTCCATCATCGAAGATACCTGGAACGAGCACACGGGCCAGATGGATAATCTCCTGAACATGGACTCCACCGCCGAGGCCGTGTCGCTGACCTCCGCGGAGAACCCGGCGCCCCAGAGCATCCAGGTGCTCATCCGCACCCAGGAGATCCAGACGCCTGAGGAGGATGGGGAGACTGAAGCCACCCAGGAGACGCCCAAGTCCAGCTTTTGGGACCGCGTGGTCCAGATGTTCCGGGACTTCTGGAGCGCCGTGACCGGGATCTTTTCCTGACCTTGGAAAGTGCAGGTGGATCACTTGATTGAAAAAATTGCCCATGGCCTGACCCGCAGGCCCAAGCTGGTGGCCATCATCGCGCTGGTGATGCTCATTCCGTCCATCATCGGCTATGCCGCCACCCGCATCAACTACGATATTCTCTCTTATCTTCCCCAGGACCTGCCCTCCTCCCAGGGGGAACAGCTGCTGGAGGACCCCTTTCAAATGGCCGCCACCAGCATGCTCATCGTGGACGGCATGCCCGCAGGCTACACCAACGACCTGGTGCGCAGCATCCAGGACGTGCCCGGCGTATCCAACGCCGTATGGCTGAGCAACCTGGTGGGCCTTCAGATCCCCGCCGACATGATCCCCGCCGCTTTCCGGGACCTGTTCTTCTCCGGAGACGCCACCATGATCATCATCCAGTACGACCACCCCGGCGCCTCCGATGAGACCATGGAGGCCATCGAGCAGGTGCGCAGCCTGTGCAATGAGGCGTGCTTTCTGGCGGGCTTCTCCGTGGTCATCAAGGACACCCGGGACGTGATGGACAGCGAGCTGCCCCTCTTTGTGGGGTTGGCCATTTTGCTGGCTCTGGCCGCCATGGCCGTCACGCTGGAGTCCACGGTGCTGCCCTTCGTGTTCCTCGCCAGCATCGGCATCGCTGTGGTCTACAATTTCGGCACCAACATTTTCTTAGGCGAGATCTCCTACATCACCAAGGCCATCGCCGCGGTATTGCAATTGGGCGTGACCATGGACTACTCCATCTTCCTCTACCGCCGCTACGAGGAGGAACGGGCCAACTACGACGACAAGCGGGACGCCATGGCCCAGGCCATCTGCGCCGCGTTCCGCTCCCTGTCCGGCTCCAGCCTGACCACCATCGCCGGCTTCCTGGCCCTTTGCTTCATGCGGCTGACCCTGGGCCGGGACATCGGCATCGTCATGGCCAAGGGCGTGGTGCTGGGCGTGGCCACGGTCATTTTGGTGCTGCCCAGCCTGGTGCTGCTGTTCGATAAGCAGATCGACCGCCACAAACACAAGGCCCTGCTCCCCAGCTTCCACGGCCTCAACGGCTTTGTGCTGCGGCACCGGCGGGCCCTGGTGGTGCTGACGCTTTTGCTGGTGCTGCCCGCCTACTACGCCCAGAGCCACGCGGATATCTACTACAAGCTGGATGAGTCTTTGCCCAAGGACCTGCCCTCCATCGTCAGCAACGAAAAGCTCAAAGAGGACTTCGACATGGCCACCTCTCACTTCATCGTGCTGCGGGACGATCTGACCGCCACGCAGATGAACGAGATCGAGCAGCGGATGGAAAATCTGGACGGCGTCACCTCCGTGCTTTCCTACCATGCCATGCTGGGCACCGGCATCCCGGACTTCTTCGTGCCTGAGGAGCTGCGCCAGATGCTCCGCCAGGACGACTGGCAGCTGATGATGGTCAACTCCTCCTATGAGCCCGCCACGGACCAGGTAGCCGCGCAGCTGGATGAGATGCAATCCATCCTCGCAGACTACGACCCCGACGCCATGATCACCGGCGAGGGCGCCATGTACCGGGATCTGATCGAGACCGCCGCCGTGGACTTCAACGTCACCAGCTACATCTCCATCGCCGCCATCTTCCTCATCATCGCGGTGGTATTCCGCTCGCTGACGGTGCCGGCCGTGCTGGTGGCCACCATTGAGCTGGCCATTTTCCTGAACCAGGGCTGCTCCTACTTTACGGGCGCCCAGATCCCCTTCATCGCCCCCACCATCATCAGCTGCGTGCAGCTGGGCGCTACCGTGGACTACGCCATTTTGATGACCTCCCGCTTCCAGGAGGAGCTGCGCCGCGGCAAGACGGCCAAAGAGGCCATCGCCATTGCCGCCGACGCCTCCGACGCCTCCATCCTCACCAGCGCCCTGGTGCTCTTCTGCGCCACGCTGGGCGTGTCCTTCGTCTCGTCCATCGACCTCATCGGCGCCATCTGCATCATGCTCTCCCGGGGCGCCTGCATCTCCGCGCTGGTGAGCATCTTCCTCATGCCCGCCATTTTGCTGGTGTGCGAGCCGCTTTTCAACAAAACCAGCCTCCACTGGCGGACCATGCCGCCTCAGCGCACCACACCGCGTCTTCCCCGGAAGAAAAAAGCGCAGGTGTGAACAAAACCCTATATCCCGCACAAAAGAGCAGCGGCCGGAGGCAAACTCCGGCCGCTGCTCTTTTCATGGAAAGCGCCCTGTCCCGGTAAGAGACAGGGCGCTTTCGAGAGGGGAAATGAGGGGAAAACAAATGAGTAAAACGGCGCTCAGACGTATTGCTCCACAAACTCCAGCACCGTGCGGTTGAACTGCTCCGGGTCCTCCAGGAACATCACGTGGCCCAGGTTCAAAAACTCGTGGAAGAAGCACTTGCCGTCCACCAGATCCCGGTAGTGCCGGCCCATAGCCAGCCCGCGGGGGATGGCGCCGCTGTCCGCGCAGCAGATCATCAGGGGGATGGTGATCTTTTTGAGCGTGGGGGTGTAGTCCTTGAAAAGGAAGTCGTTATAGAGGGCAAAGGCGATGTACACGGGCAGCTTTTTCATCTCCGTGCTGACCCAGTCCTCCACTTCCTTGCAGGGCGGCTCGTGGAAGCAGATGCGGGTAAATGCCCGGGTGTAGGCGTCGTGGTTGACCATGGCGTTTTCCAGGGTGGCCGTCATGCCGTCCATGTTGAAGCCCGCCAGGGAGTGACTGTTCCAGCTCTCCGGGGAGAAGGGGTACAAGGCGCTGTCGATGACGCCGATCTTCTTCAGATGGTCCGCGCCGAACTGCTCGTAGTACTCCATCACCACGCTGGAGCCCATAGACCAGCCCAGCAGCGTCACGTTCTCCAGTCCCAGATACTCGATCAGCTCGTGGATATCCTGGGCGCAGCGCTCCATGGTCAGGTTTTGGAGGGTCTTGGAGGAGGAGCCGTGGCCCCGCCAGTCCACCAGCACCAGCCGATGGTCGGCGGAAAGGCCCTCGATGTTCTTGTAGAAGAACTTGGACGAGCAAAGATAGCCGTGGAGGATGACGATGGGGTCGCCCTTGTCCTTGCCGTAGTCTTCAAAGTAGATCCAGGCGCCGTCGCTGACCTGGAAGAAGTTTTCCCTGCTTTTGATCATGATCCGTTCCTTCTTTCACTCAATCCTTGAGGGTATCGACCTTGGCGTACTTCTCGTCGTAGTCGGCGCAGAAGAACACCTGGAAGTAGCCCAGCTTGATGCGCTCATTCTTCGTGGCCTTGCTCACCGCCACCAGCAGTACCAAAGAGATGATCCACGCGGGCAGGAAGGCGTGGACGCCGCCCAGAGAGGCAGCCCACCAGGCCTTGGTGGCAGGGATGACGCTGGAGAGGAAGTAGAACACCACATAGGAGGCAAAACCGCCCACGATGGAGGCCACCATGCCCTTGGCGGTGGCCTTCTTCCAGTACATGCCCACCAGCACGGGGAAGTACCAGGCAGCACCCAGAGCCGCCAGGGCGAAGTTGATGATGTACTGGGTCAGCTCGGAGGGCTTGAGGGCGATGAGTGTGGCGATCAGGGCGATGCCCAGCACGCAGCCGGTATTGATGCGGCTCTGGGTCTTGGCGGGCGTGGAGGGCTTGCAGCAGTCCACGATGAAGTCCTTGGCCAGCATGGACGCGCCTGCCATGGCAAGGCCGGCCAGAGAGGACTGTACGGCGGCGAAGATGCCGCAGAAGATGATACCGCCCACCCAGGAGGGCAGCAAATTGGTGGCGTTGAAGATGGTGGTGTAGTCAGCGGTCTCCAGGTTGGGGTTGATGGCGTAGGTCAGAGGGCCGGTGAAGCACATGATGCCCTGCACCAGTGTGAACACGCAGCAGGAGATCATGACGCCCTGCTTGAGCTTCTTATGGTTGTTGTAGGTCATAGTGACGGACAGGGCGTGAGGCACCGCGCCCAGTCCAACACCGGCAAACAGCGCCGTGCCCATGGCGTTCCAGAAGCTGAAGCCCGTGTTTGCCTGGATGGCGCCGGGGAAAGAGGAGCCCAGGTACTCCATGGTGGCCTGCAGGCTGCCGTGGTTTTCCACATTGGTGGCGATGAGCACGCCGATGATGGCGAACGTGGCCAGCAGCATGATCACGCCCTGGATGACGGCCACCTTGGCCATGGACTTGATGCCGCCGGAGAGGGTGTAGATGACGGTGATGACGATGACCAGCAGGATGCCCAGGTAGTAGGCATTGGTGCCGGTGACGGCGGCGAACACCTTGGCGCCGGCGGAGATCTGCCCGGCGGCGAAGAAGGTCAGGCCGAACGCGCCGGTGATGGCCAGCGCGGCCACCACTGCCTTGGACTGGAACCGCAGACCCAGCAGCTGCTGGAAGGTGACGGCACCGGTGCGGTCGCGGAGAATGGCCACCTTGCGGCCCACACTGCCAAGGCCATAGGCGGCAGTGAGGAAGCCGGCATAATAGACCAGCGCGGCGGTGAAGCCCACCTTGTAGCCCAGGCCCGGGGCGGTGATCATGGTGCCGCCGGCCATGGAGTTGGTGGCGGCGATCATGGCGATGGCAAAGGCGCCCAGTCCGCCGCCGCCGGTGAGGAAGGAGGCCAGGCCGTCCTGGCTGCCCTTGCGGGACTGATACTTAATATAAAACCCGAAGCCCACGATGACAACCGTGTAAATGGCGAAAATCACCAGCATCGTCCGGGACGTGGACGCGGTGATGGAAAATCCTCCCAGATCGTAGCTCATGCCTTGTCTCCTCCCTTGTTTTTGTCAGACCGGTTTTTCTTGAAGCGGGCCGTCAGAGGGAATTCCTCCCACTTGGCCAGGTAGATCATACCCACCACAAACATGGCGAGGTAGATCAAAATGGCGCCGGACACCCACATGGGCATGCCCAGCAGGTACTTCATCTCGGCCGGGTCCCCTGTGCCGAAGGCGTACATCCAGATGGTGGCGATCACCGTGCAGGCGATGCCCAGCGCGTGGAAAAAGACGGCGTCCTTTTTTCCCGCTTCCAGTCGCTCGTCCAGATTGCCCACCTGCTCCACGTCGTAGTCCGTGGACTCCAGGTCCACCGGGGCCGTACTGCGTTTTTCTTCCATAGTCGTTACCCTCCTTGTTGCTCTGCCGCTCTGGCGGCCTTGTGTTGATGCCATAATATTAAGCAATTTTTATGCCAACTAAATCATTGTTGGTATTACACAAATGATCCTTGCATTTCTGTGCACTGTCATGGTATATTAGGGTAAATTTCAATCAAATTTTGCATTTTTGCAAAACCAAATTTCGCATTTTGGCGAAACGCGAAAAAGGAGACACCATGGAATTTCCAAATCTTGCCGCGGATCCCGCCGCACAGCAGGAGTATGAGCTTTTGAAGGTCCTGGCGGAGCACTACTTCGGCAGTATGCTGGTGACGGACAGCAAGGGCCGCTTCCTCTACGTCAACGACGGATGCTGTAAGCTGCTGGGCATCGACCGTGAGACCCTGCTGGGCCTTTCCATTTACGATACCCTCCACGACTACTGCCATGCCACCAGCGCCTCGTCCATCAAGACCCTGGAGACAAAGAAGGAGTGCCTGAGCAACCACACGCTTCAAGACTCCGGCAAGCAGGTGCTGGCCCTCTCCCGTCCCCACTTCGGGCCGGACGGGGAACTGGAGTATGTGCCCACTTACAGCTGGGACGAGCGGGAGCTTTACACGCTTTTGGAGAAATTCGACCAGGAGCGGGACAACATCCGCAGCGTCATCCGCTTCATGCAGGGTACGGACAAGACGCCGGACATGCTCATTGCGGAAAGCCAGCCCATGCGCAGCCTGCTGGAATACGCCGACCACATCGCCGCGGTGGACTCCACCGTCATCATCTACGGGGAGTCCGGCTCCGGCAAGGAGATGTTTGCCAAGTACATCCACGCCAAAAGCGGCCGGGCCGACCAGGTGTTCATCCCCATCAACTGCGCCTCATTGCCTCCTTCCCTGCTGGAGGCGGAGATGTTCGGCTATGAGAAGGGCACGTTCACCGGCGGGATGAAGGACGGCAAAATCGGCCTTTTCGAGTTTGCCGACAAGGGCACCGTGTTTCTCGACGAGATCGGCGAAATGCCCCTGGAATTGCAGGCCAAGCTCCTGCGCATTATTGAAAACGGGGAGATCAAGCGGCTGGGCAGTAACCAGATCATCAAAAGCGACGTGCGCATCATCGCCGCCACCAACCGCGACCTTGCGGAGATGGTGCGAGAGAAGACCTTCCGGGCAGACCTCTATTACCGGCTCAACGTGTTGGTGGTGAACGTGCCTCCCCTGCGGGAGCGGACCGAGGACATCCGCCCCCTGGCGGAGCACTTTGTCCAGACTTTCAACAAAAAATACGGCTTTACCAAACGCCTGGGACCGGACACCATCCAGGTCATGGAGCAGTACGACTGGCCGGGCAATGTGCGGGAGCTGCGCAACACGGTGGAGCGCATGATGGTGGAGAGCAAGAATACGCTCATTGAACTCCACTCCTTCCGCAAGGTGGACACGGTGGTGGTGGAGCGGCCCGCCCCGCCGGCGGTAGACCCCTCCCTTTCCTACCAGCAGGCCATGGACCAGTGCCAGCGGCAGTACATCACCGCTGTGGTGGACGAGTGCGGCGGTGATCTGCGCCAGGCGGCGCAGCGAATGGAGCTGCATCTTTCCACCCTGTACCGGAAAATGGAAAAGCTGGGCCTCCCCCTGCACAAGGAAGATCCCCAGAAGGCATAAAAAAAGCGGACACCCCGCAGGGTGTCCGCTTTTTCTGTATGGAATTTACTTCTT
>CAUWEK010000096.1:0-7482 GCA_963557435.1 uncultured Dysosmobacter sp. | reverse complement strand
CCGGGCACGGGAAGTTCCCTCTGAATATGACGCACCCCATCGTCCGCCATTTCGACGGGAAAAACGACGGGCTGGTGTCGGTGGACTCGGCGAAGTGGGGCAGCCGCTTCACGCTGCTGGAGCCTTGCGGGAAACGGGGCATTTCCCACGGAGATGTGGTGGACCTGAACCGGGAGAATATCCCGGGGTTTGATGTGCGGGAATTCTATGTGAAGCTGGTGGCCGATCTGAAGCGCCGGGGCTATTGAAAACAGCATAAAAAACGGAGGCATCCATTGGATGCCTCCGTTTTTTCAGGTTCAGGTGGAAGAGGAGTCGGTTTGTGAGCCGGTGTCCCCGGCGGAGGATGCCTCCTCGGAGACGGCACAGTAGGTCTTGTAAAGCTCCGCGTGGTCATAGATGGCCCGCCAGGAGCTGTATGCGTTGCCGGTGACACAGATATAACGGCTGCCATCGGGCGCCTGGGCGCAGCTGGCGGCGCAGTTGCCGGACTGGGACACATAGCCGGTCTTGGCGGCGATCACATCGAGACCGCCGGTGTCCTTGTCTTCGATGCGGCGCAAAAACCAGTTGGAGAGGACCTGTCCGTCCGGGTGGGCCTCCGTAGGAGCGGTCTCGTAGGTGCGGGCGTCCAGCACCTGGCGGCACAGCTCGTTGTCCATGGCCGCCTTGAGGATCATGGCCATGTCGTACACGGTGCAAACATGCTCCGGATCGTAAAGGCCTACGCAGTTGGTGAAGTGGGCGGTCTCGCTGAGCCCCAGCTCCTCCAGCTTTTCGTTCATCAGCTCCACGAACGCCTCGTGGGAGCCGGCCACATAGGTGGCAAGGCCCAGCGCGGCATCGGCGCCGGAGGGAAGAATGGTGCCGTAGAGCAGCTCCCGGATGGTGACGGTCTCGCCCACGTCCAGGCCCACCACGCTGCATCCGTTGACATAGCAGTAGTCCGTGATGTCGATGGTCATGGTAAAGGTGTCGTCCAGATCCGTCACATGCTCCGCTGCCACCAAAAGCGTGAGGATCTTGGTCATGGAGGCGGGAGAGATAACGGTGCGGGCCTCTTTTTCCGCCAGGATGGTCTCCTCGTCCAGATCCACCACAATGGCATAGGCGCTGGGCAGCTCCGCACCCAGCTGGACAGTCTCCGGTGTCTCGGAAACGGAGAAAGGCTGCTCCGGCTCCGGCGTCTCGGGAACGGCTTCCATGGGCTGTGGGGCCGCGGCCATGACGGTCTGCTGGGGCATGTCCTCTGTCGGGCGGTTGGTGGCCATGGCGGTGAGCAGCACTACGAACAGTCCGCCCAGCAGGAAAAAGGGCGCCATAAGCAGCAGTTGGCGCCGTCGGCGCTCCTGCTGCTTTTTCTTACGGGCTGCTGCACGCTGGGCCCGGCGGGCGGCGCGTTCTTCTTCGGTGAAAGCGGAGGTGTAGTTTCCTTCCATAGGGCGGCTCCTGTCTTGTCTGTGATTGTTTCATTATACCAGAACTTTCGGCAAAATGCACCGGTAGATCAAGAAATTCACAGAAAAAATATGTGGCTTATCCAGCGGGGAAAGAGGACGGGCTCTTGAATGTCAAAGAGGCGGCGGACGGCATAATCTGTGGTGAGAATGAAGCTTGGAGGAGAGTTTATGGCACAGATTACGAACTTCTTTGTAGGCGCCAACAGCGGCAATGGATTCCAGAACCTTTTTTCCCAGGTGACGGACGAGACGGCAGCCTACGACGTGATGGTATTAAAGGGCGGTCCGGGCGTGGGCAAAAATACATTCATGCGGGAGATCGGCAGGACCATGGAGCGGGCGGGAACGCCGGTGGAGTATCTGTGGTGCTCCGGTGACCCGGACTCCCTGGACGGTGTGGTGCTTCCGACATTGCGCTGCGCTGTGGTGGACGGCACCAGTCCCCATGTGGTGGAGCCGCGGTTCCCGGCGGCGGTGGGGCGGTATGTGGACCTGGGCCGCTTCTACGATCTGACGGCGGCAAAGCTGTCAGCCACGGAGGTCAAGGCCCATACGTATGCCTACAAGCGCGCCTATGAGCGGGCTTACCGCTACCTCAAGGCCGCGCGGCTGGTAGAGGAGGAGAGCGCCGCCTGTGCTTTGGCGGTATTTGACCGGCGCCGCGCCCTGACCCGGCTGGAGCGGATCGGACAGCGGGAACTGCACGCCAAAGGAAAGGAATCCGGAAAAACGGCCCTGCGCTTTTTGGGGAGCCTCACCCATAAAGGATACATCTGGCGCTTTGACAGTGTGGAGGCGCTGTGTCCCAAGGTCTACGTGCTGGCAGACAGCTGGGGCCTTGCGGGGGAGGGACTTTCCCTGCTGCGGTCCATGGCCTCGGAAAAGGGCTGGGACAGTATTTCCTGCGTCTGCCCGGAGGACCCGACGCGGCTGGAGCACCTGCTGATCCCCGGCCTGGGCCTGGCGTTTGTCACCAGCCGTCCGGGGATGGAGTACCCGGGCAAGCCCTTCCGCCGTATCCATCTGGACACCCTGGCTGAGCCGGTGGAAAAAGGCCGCCAGCGGCTGGAGATCCGGCTGACGGCGCTGCTGCGGGATGAGGGCGTGGCGGCGCTGAAAGCAGCCAAGGCGTCCCATGATGCCCTGGAGGCGGTCTACAATCCCTATGTGGATTTTGAGGGCGTGCGGGCACAGGCAGCGTTGGAAGCCGGACGGCTTTTGAGCTGGCTGGAGCAGTAAAAAAGGAAGCGGAGCCTTCAGGCTCCGCTTCCTTTTTTGACTTGGTCAGGACTGGCTGTCCTTTTCCATCATGATCTCCAGGATGGTGCCGTCCGTGGGGACCATGCCGGGGGTGCTGACCCGGCCCATGTTGCGGATGGATTCCTCCGGCGTTTTGCCGCAGATGCCGTCGGCGGCATCCAACACCACGTCCGACATGGCCAGGTGGGCGCACATGATGGCGGCGTTGGTGGCAGTGGCCAGCTTCAGCGCACAGCCGATCTTGCCGCCGTCACAGATCATGCCGGTGAGGTTGCCGCTCATATTGGTGACAGCGTAGCCCATCTGGGTGTCGCTGCCGCCCATGAGATACACCATGGACACAGCTGCCGCCGTGGCAGCAGAGACGCCGCAGCCGCAGGTGGCGGAGAGCTTACCGGTGAAGAGCTTGATGTAGACATTCAGAATGTGGCTCAGGGCCAGGGCACGCTCCAGCTGCTCTGTGGAGGAGCCCAGGTGGTGCGCTGTCTCCACCACGGGGATAATGGCGGTGATGCCGTGATTGCCGCTGCCGGCGCTGCTCATGACGGCATAGGGGCAGCCGCTCATGCGGCCCTCGGCACTGCTGGCTACCCGCAGCATGGCCCGGGCGGCAAGGCCGTCGCCCAGCACGTCCGCCTTTTGCAGGGCGGATGTAAGGCCGATGCCCATGGAATGGCTGAGACCGTAGTCTGCCAGCTGCTCGTTCATCTGAGCGCCTTCCAGCATGAAAGCAAGCTCCTCGGCGGAGCACTGGTCCACCAGCGCCCGCAATCCGGCCACGGTCATGCCTTTCAGGTGGGCGTGGAGCACGTCGTCCCCTGCGTCGCTGTACGGCACTTCCTTGAGTGTCTCCCCGTTGCGGCAGGTGCGGATGATGTTGGAGTGAGTGCCCCGGATGTCGCTGGTGCCGCAGCCGTCGGCGGTCACCACTTCCGCGTGGGCGTAGAGCCGGGCCTCGTCCCGCTTGATGGAGACGCTGACCTGGCCGCTCTCCACCAGGGCGATTGCCCGGGCGGTGAGGTCGTCGTTCAGGTCCTCCAGAAGCTGCAGCTTCTTCTCCGGGTTTTTCAGCAGGGCACCCAGGGCGGCGGCGTATTTGAGGCCCACCCGGGGAAAGCCCGGGATCCCTACGCTCATTCCGTTTTTGTAAATGCCGGGGTTGACCTCCACACAGACGCTGCGGATCTCGCCGCCCACAGCGGCGCTGGCGTCGGCGGCGGCCAGAGCCACGCATACCGGCTCGGTACAGCCCAGGGCGGGGACTACCTCCTGACGCAGCAGCGTCAGCAGTTCTTCTTTTGTAAGCATCATGTACCTCCTCTGCCGCGGTGCGGCATGACGTGTTGTGATGTTGTGATAGTGTGCGCGCCGCCAGGCGGGAGGCCTGACGGCGCGGAAAGATCCTAAAAAAGCGGGTCAGCTCAGTTCAGGAAGTCCTTGAGCTTCTTGCTGCGGCTGGGATGGCACGTCGCCGTCGCGGACTTCATATCCCGCGCACACGCCTAGGCGTGTGCTTGTGCATTCCGTCGCTCCGGCTTTCCCCACGGGACCCGCTTCGCTGGGCTCCCGCAGGGGCCCCGGCAAGCTGCGCCGGGGACCCCCTGAAATACCAGGACCTTGTTTAGTTCAGGAAGTCCTTGAGCTTCTTGCTGCGGCTGGGATGGCGCAGCTTGCGCAGGGCCTTGGCCTCGATCTGACGGATGCGCTCGCGGGTGACGTTGAATTCCTTGCCCACTTCCTCCAGCGTGCGGGTGCGGCCGTCCTCAATGCCGAAGCGCAGCTTGAGGACCTTTTCCTCCCTGGGGGTCAGGGTGGACAGCACGTCCATCAGCTGCTCTTTGAGCAGCGTGAACGAGGCGGCCTCGCTGGGCTCACTGGCGCCCTCGTCGGGGATGAAGTCACCCAGATGGCTGTCCTCCTCCTCGCCGATGGGGGTCTCCAGGGAGACGGGCTCCTGGGCGATCTTCAAAATCTCACGGACCTTCTCCACGGGCATGCCCATCTCCGCGGAGATCTCGTTGGGCGTGGGATCGTGGCCCAGCTCCTGGAGGAGCTGACGGCTGACCCGGATGACCTTGTTGATGGTCTCCACCATGTGGACAGGGATGCGGATGGTGCGGGCCTGGTCGGCGATGGCCCGGGTGATGGCCTGCCGGATCCACCAGGTGGCGTAGGTGGAGAACTTGTAGCCCTTGGTGTAGTCGAACTTCTCCACCGCCTTGATCAGGCCCAGGTTGCCCTCCTGGATCAGATCCAGGAACAGCATGCCGCGGCCCACGTAGCGCTTGGCGATGGACACCACCAGGCGCAGGTTGGCCTCTGCCAGCTTCTGCTTAGCGGCCTCGCCCCGCTTATAGTCCTTGTTCCACGCCACGATGTCGTCGATGCTGGCGGTCACCGGCTCACCGGCTTCCCGCTGGGCGTCCACCTCCGCCAGACGGCGGGAGGCCTCGTTGCCGGCGGACATGGCCTGGGCCAGGTTGATCTCCTCGTCGGGGGAGAGCAGGGGCACCTTGCCGATCTCCTTGAGGTACATGCGGACGGGGTCGTCGATGGAGAAGTTGTTGACCAGCGTGTTGGGGTCCACCAGCTCCTCTTCTTCCACGTCGGCGATCTCCTCGGCGGCGGGCTCGTCGTCGGGCAGATCCGGCAGCAGATCGTCGTCCGTGCTGATGTCGATGTTCAGCGCCTCCAGAGAATCATAGAGCTGATCCATCTGGTCGCCTTCCAGATTGAGGTCATCCACGGCCTCCATCAGCTCGGAAGAGTCCAGTTTGCCTTTCTTTTTGCCCTTGGCCAGCAGCTCGCGGAGCTTTTCGTTGCCCATGAGCCAGCTGGCGGCGGGAAGGGCTGCCACCTGCTTATCGTCCAGCCGGACGATACCGGCCTTTTTCGCCTCTTCATCCGTCAAAACGCGGGGAGGCTCCTGTGCCTCCTGCTTTTTTTTGCCCGACTTTCTGGCAGGCTTCGCAGCCGGAGCCTCCTGCGCCGCGGCAGCCGCCAAAATCGCGTCCGCTTGTGCTTTGAGCTCCGCGGGGGTCATACTCTCCAAATCCTTAGCCATGCTGCTTTCCTCCAGTACCCTTTTTGTTCTTGTATTTTTCTGTTGCCGCCAGCAGGGGGTCCACGGCGTTGCCGGCGCGCTTTTCTGCTTCCGTCTTTACGACGTTTATGTAATCTGCCAGAGCCTGCCGGGCGTTGTGCACGGACTCGGGCTGCTGACAGACGGCAGTGATGTGATTCATTTCCTCCTGGTCCAGCTGACTGGCCAGGGCCGCCACGGAAACGGGGCGGCCTTCCTCCCGGGCCTGCCACAGCAGGGAAAACGCCTTGCCCAGCAGCGGCGAGGAAAACTCCCGCTGGTTGAGGGGCGGCTGATCGCCGAAGAGCGACGCGTCCAGCACCAAAAGCCGGAGGATGCCCTCCTCGGCCCGGGCAGAGCGCATGTTTTCGTAGCGGAAGGCCCGCTCCTTGGGCTGAAGCTGCGCGGCGGGGTTGAGCTCTTTGCGCAGGGCGGCCCGGTTTTCCTGGGACTGCCGCCGCCGGAGGGCGTGCTGGACTTCCAGCTTCATGGCCTCCGGCGTGATCTTGGCGCTCTCCGCCGCCCGGACAGTGTAGATCTCCCGCTCCACGGGGTTGGTGAGCGTTGCCAGCAGGCGGCTGACCTCCTCACAGTAGGCCACCCGGGACTGATCGTCTCCCAGGTCGTACTTGCCCGCGATCTGGGCCATGCGGAACTCCGTGCCGTTTTCGCTGCCGGAGAGCAGCCGCTCAAAGGCGTCCGCACCCTGGAACTTGATGAAGTCGTCCGCGTCCTGCTTGACGTATTCCCCATCCACCAGGCGGCGGGGAAGCTGGAGCACCCGGACGGTGAACTCGGAGTTGTTGAGGATCTGCAAGGCCCGCTCGGTTGCGATCTTGCCGGCGTTGTCGTTGTCGTAGCAGAGCACCAGCTCCTTGGTGAACCGGGAGAGAAGCCGGGTCTGCTCCACGGTGAGCGCCGTGCCCATGGAGGCCACGGCATTGTCGAAGCCCGCCTGGTGCAGCGTGACGATGTCCAGGTTGCCCTCACAGAGAATGATATTGGGCCGCTTGGTCTTTTTTGCCAGGTTCAGTCCATACAGGACCCGCCGCTTGGAGTACACCGGCGTCTCCGAGGAGTTCATGTACTTCGGCTCGGACTGGTCCAGCACCCGGCTGCCAAAGGCCACCACGTCGCCCCGGGTGTCGATCACCGGCAGCATCAGCCGGTTGCGGAACTTGTCGTAGAGACCGCCGTTGCGGTTCTGGACCACCAGGCCGGCTTCCAGGAGCTCTGCCTTGGTATAGCCCTTTTGGGTCATGGCGGTGAGGAGCACGTCCCAGGCGTCTTCCGAGGCCCCCATGCCAAAGCGCACGGCGGTGGACCACTTGATCTGGCGGCGGTCCAGATAGGCCCGCACCGCTGCGCCCTCCGGCCGCTGGAGGAGCTGGTGGTAAAACCGGGCGGCGTCCCGGTTGAGCTCCAGCAGGCGCTGCCGCCGGCGGCCCTGCTCCCGGTCGCCCTCTTCCTCCGGTACCTCCATGCCCGCCCGCTTGGCCAGAAAGCGCACAGCGTCGGGAAAGGAGAGGTTCTCCTCCTCCATGATGAAGTTCACCACGCCGCCGCCCTTTTTGCAGCCAAAGCAATAGTAGATCTGCTTGTCCGGGGAGACGGAGAAGGACCCGGTCTTCTCGCTGTGGAAGGGGCAAAGACCAAAGAGGTTGGCCCCCCTGCGGGTCA
>CAUWEK010000095.1:0-7610 GCA_963557435.1 uncultured Dysosmobacter sp. | reverse complement strand
CCAGCGCCGGCAGCACCTTCAAGCGGCCTGTGGGCCACTATGCCGGCACGCTCATCGACCAGTGCGGATTGAAGGGGCTGACGGTGGGCGGTGCTCAGGTCAGCGAAAAGCATGCGGGCTTCGTCATCAACCGGGGCGGCGCCACCTGCGCTGATGTACTTGCGCTGATAGAGCAGGTGCGCCGGCGCGTGCTGGACGCCACCGGTGTCACGCTGGAGCCGGAAGTGCGGATCGTGGAGTAAGGAGGCACCACTTTGGAAATTTTGATTATCTCGGGCCTTTCCGGCGGAGGCAAGAGCAAGACGGCCTCGTTCCTGGAGGATATGGGCTTTTATATCGTGGACAACATGCCGGCGGCCATGATCCTGAAATTCGCGGAATTCTGCGCGGGGGGTTCCAGCCGCTATCAGCGGGTGGCTCTGGTGTATGATGTGCGCACCGCCAGCTCCTTTACGGAGCTTTTTGACGTGCTGGATAAGCTCAAAAGCATGGAGGGCCAGTGCCGGATGCTGTTTTTGGAGGCATCACCCGAGACCATCATCAAACGGTACAAGGAGACCCGGCGCCGCCATCCCCTCAGTGACGGCACCATATCTCTGGAGGCTGCGGTGGAGAAGGAGCGGGAGCTGCTTGCCCCCGGCCGGGAACGGGCGGACTTTGTCATCGACACGTCCAAGACCTCCACGGCCCAGCTGCGGATGGAGCTTTTGCGGATCTTCGAGGGAAAGGACGAAAAGGGCGGACTTTCCGTGACCGTTGCGTCCTTTGGATTCAAGTACGGTCTGCCTCTGGAGGCGGATCTCATTTTTGACGTGCGCTTTATGCCCAATCCCTTCTACATCGACGAGCTGCGCCACCAGACGGGTCTGGACGACGCGGTGCGGGACTATGTATTCAGCTTTCCTCAGACGGGCAGCTTCATGAAGCGTCTGGAGGACCTGCTGGCGCTGACGCTGCCGCTGTACGCCGAGGAGGGCAAGACCGGATTGTTCATCGGCGTGGGCTGCACCGGCGGCCACCACCGCTCCGTGGCGGTGGCACACGCCCTGACGGAGTTTATCCGATCCCAGGGCTACTCCGTACAGGAGACCCACCGTGACATGAGCCGTGAGAGCTGAGGAAGGAGACGTTATGGAGCGAAACCGTATCTCATACCGGATGCCGAAAGAGCATGGCCCCCGGGTGGTGGTCATCGGCGGCGGACACGGCCTTTCCACCATGCTGCGGGGTCTCAAGCACTATACGGAAAATCTCTCCGCTGTGGTGACGGTGGCCGATGACGGCGGCGGGTCCGGCATGCTGCGCCAGGACCTGGGCATGCCCCCGCCGGGGGACATCCGCAACTGCATGGAGGCGCTGGCCAACACGGAGCCTCTCATGAGTGAGCTGCTGCACTACCGCTTTACGGAGGGAACGCTGGCAGGCCAGAGCTTCGGCAACCTCTTTTTGGCTGCCATGAACGGCATCTCCCCGTCCTTTGACGTGGCGGTGAGCCGTATGAGTGAAGTGCTGGCCCTGACGGGACGGGTGCTGCCGGTGACCACGGCGGACGTCCAGCTGCAGGCGGAGTTTGAAAACGGCGCCACAGTGGTGGGAGAGTCCAAGATCTTCTACTGCAAAAAGCGGGAGGACTGCCGCATCCGCCAGGTTCGGCTGGTGCCGGAGCATCCCAAGGCGCTGCCGGATGCGGTCAGTGCCATCCGGGAGGCGGACATGGTGGTGCTGGGGCCCGGCAGCCTGTATACCAGCGTCATCCCCAATCTCCTGGTGGACGGCATCGTGGATGCCATCCGGGACTGCAACGGCCTGAAGGTCTATGTCTGCAACGTCATGACCCAGGAGGGAGAGACGGAGGGGTATACGGTCTCAGACCATATCCGCGCTATTTTTGAGCACTCCTCTCAAGGCCTGTTTCACCTGTGCCTGACCAATTCCTCCCCCATTCCAAAGGGTGTGGCCGCCCGATATGCCGAGGAGGGCGCCGAGCTGCTGCGCTGTGACAAGGAGGCGTGCGAGGCCCTGGGGGTGGAGATCGTGGACCGCCCGGTGGCCACGGTGAAAAACGGCTATGTGCGCCACCACCCCGGCCATCTGGCCCGGGAGCTTATTTTGCTGCACGCCGAGCGCAGCGTCCGCATCGCCGGGGAGGGCAGATCCTTCCGGGACGATATTTACCGCGTGGAGTGAACGCGTCCGATACATCAGAGAGGAAACCGACATGTCCTTTTCCTATGACACCAAAAACGAGCTGTGCCGTCTGCCGGTACAGCGGCTGTGCTGCGCCCGGGCGGAGGCCTACGGCATTTTGCTCTATTGCAGCACGTTCCACCCGGGCGAGGTGCGGGTGGTGACGGAAAACCCCAATTTTGCTGCCCGCCTGCCCCGGCTGTTCCACCGGGCGTTCGGACTGCGGTTTGACCGCCAGCCGGAGCCAGACCAGCAGGAGGGCAAG
Source organism: uncultured Dysosmobacter sp. (assembly GCA_963557435.1). Lineage (GTDB taxonomy): Bacteria > Bacillota > Clostridia > Oscillospirales > Oscillospiraceae > Oscillibacter. Next base: position 5,158 of record CAUWEK010000095.1, on the reverse strand, counting down.
CGGGTATTCCAGCTGACGGACGGAAAGAAGCTGGACCACATCATCAATCTCCTGGGCTACGATCCCAGGCAGAACCCCGTTTTGCACATCAACTTCGGCATGCTGGAGGAGGAGTGCTGCCGGTCCGCGTTTTTGCGGGGCGTATTTTTTGCCGGCGGCAGCATCACGGACCCGGCCAAGCGGTATCATCTGGAGCTGACCACCTCCCATATGCAGGTGAGCCGGGAGCTGGATGTGCTGCTGCGGGAGTGCGGGTATCCCCCCAAGAGCGTCAGCCGAAACGGCAGCTTTGTGACCTATTTCAAGCAGAGCGACCAGATCGAAGACTTCCTGACGCTCATCGGCGCGCCGGTGGCGGCTATGAACGTCATGACCGCCAAAATGGAAAAAGACCTGCGCAACAGCGTCAACCGCCGGCTCAACTGCGACAGTGCCAATCTGGACAAGGCGGTGGGGGCGGCTCAGGAGCAGCTGGAAGCCATCCGTAAGCTGGAGGCGGCGGGGCTTTTGGAAAAGCAGCCGGAAAAGCTCCGGCAGACAGCAAGCCTCCGGGCCGCTAACCCGGAGCTGACGCTTTCGGAGCTGGCGGAGGAGTTTGATCCCCCTGTAACAAAATCCTGCCTGAACCACCGGCTGCGCAAGCTGGTGGAGCTGGCAAAAAACCTATAATCTGCATACTAAAGGAGAAAAAGACAATGGATCGTTGTGCAAAGGCATTGGAACTGCATCATGAAGGATATAACTGCGCCCAGTCCGTGGCGGGCGCTTTCGCGGACCTGCTGGGACTTCCCGAGGAGTCCGTGATGGCCGTGGCCGGCGGCTTCGGCGGCGGTGTGGGCGGCAGCCACGAAGAGCTCTGCGGCGCCATCAGCGGCGGCGTCATGGTGCTGAGCCTCCTGCATCCCCATACGGATGGTGCTGACCGTGCCGGCAAGGTGCGGACCTACGCCATTACCAAGGAGTTCCGCCGCCGCTATGAAGCGGTGTTCGGCCTGACCCGCTGCGGCGACCTGCTGCGGGCCCGTCCCGGCGTCACGGAAAAGAACCCCGCCTCGGCGCGGCTGGGCGTCACCGCCCACTGCGACAACATGGTGGTCACCGCCACGGAGATCGTGGAGCAGATGCTGGAAGAGGAGAAAGCGGAGCAGTAATCAAACCGTAAAAGCGGCAAAGGAGGAATGCGCTGTGAAAAAGCTGGATTCCCTGACACTGCACCAGGTCATGAAGATCTCCAACGTGCTTTTGATCGCCGCTATCGCCCTGCTGCTGTTGGGCGGAGCTGTGGCGGAGGCGGGAATGACCTCTGGGGTCTGGATCGCAGCGCTCTGCATTCTGGCAATCATACTGGTGATTGCCGGGCTGGTGCTGGCCTATGGTTATTTGCGCTGCCCCCACTGCGGCGCATCCCTGTGTCTGAACGGCCGCGTGCCCACCAGATTGCCTCGCTACTGTCCCCAATGCGGCAAGCCGCTGGATGAGGATGACTGCTGATACCATCCCACTGGAAAGGAAACGACTATGCCCTTCGTCCATTTACATGTCCATACGGAATATAGCCTTCTGGACGGCGCCTGCCGCATCCGGGACCTGCCGGGGATCGTCAAGTCCATGGGGCAGGACGCCTGCGCCATCACGGACCACGGCGTCATGTACGGCGCCATCGACTTTTACCGGGCCTGCAAGGCGGAGGGCGTCAAGCCTATCATCGGCTGCGAGGTCTATGTGACGCCCCAGGGCCGCTCCCGGTTCGATAAGATCCACGAGTTCGACGCCGAGAGCCGCCATCTGGTGCTGCTGTGCGAAAACGAGGAGGGCTATCGGAACCTTTCCTATCTGGTATCCATGGCCTGGACGGAGGGCTTTTATATCAAGCCCCGCATCGACCTGGAGCTGCTGCGCAGCCACAGCCGCGGCCTCATCGCCCTGACGGCGTGCCTGGCGGGCGAGATCCCCCGCAGGCTGCGCAACGGCGAGTACGAAAACGCCAAGGCCTACGCCCTGGAGCTTGCGGACATCTTCGGCCCGGAGCATCTGTATCTGGAGCTGCAGGACCACGGCATCGCCGACCAGCAGGAGGTGAACCGGGGCATATTGCGCATCCACCAGGAAACGGGGCTTCCCATGGTGTGCACCAACGACGCCCACTACCTGCGTAAAGAGGACGCGGAGGCCCACGACGTACTGCTGTGCATCCAGACCGGCAAGCTCCTGGAGGACGAAAACCGCATGCGCTACGAGCCCCGGAACTTCTACCTGCGCAGCGGGGAGGAGATGGAGGCGCTCTTTGCCGGGTACGAGGGAGCAGTGGCCAACACGGCCAAGGTGGCGGCCATGTGCAATCTGGAATTCACCTTCGGCAAGTACCACCTGCCGGAATTCCAGCTTCCGCCGGGCTACGACAGCTTTTCCTACCTGAAAAAGCTCTGCGACGAGGGCTATAAGCGCCGCTACGGCGCGGACGAGAGCCACCGCCAGCAGCTCCAATACGAGCAGGACATGATCGAGAAGATGGGCTTTACGGATTACTTCCTCATCGTCTCCGACTTTGTCCGCTATGCAAAGCAGGCCGGCATTCCCGTTGGACCCGGCCGCGGCAGCGCCGCCGGCAGTTTGGTGAGCTACTGCCTGGAGATCACGGATATCGACCCGGCCAAGTATAACCTGTACTTCGAGCGGTTCTTGAACCCGGAGCGGGTGAGCATGCCGGATATCGACATGGACTTCGGCGATACCCGCCGGGGCGAGGTGGTGGACTATGTCCGCCGCAAGTACGGCGACGACCATGTGGCCCAGATCGTCACCTTCGGCACCATGGCGGCCCGGGGCGTCATCCGGGACGTGGGCCGGGTCATGAACATGCCCTACGCCCAGGTGGACCAGATCGCAAAGCAGGTGCCCGCGGGGCCTGGCGCGCTGCATATCACCCTGGACGACGCTCTGCGATTGAGTAAGCCCCTGCGGGAGCTCTATGAGACGGACGGACAGGTGAAAAAGCTCATCGACACCGCCAAGGCCCTGGAGGGCATGCCCCGGCACGCCTCCACCCACGCCGCCGGCGTGGTCATCACCCGGCGGCCGGTCTATGAATATGTGCCCCTATCCAAAAACGACGAGTCTGTGGTGTGCCAGTATGTGATGACCACACTGGAAGAGCTGGGCCTTCTGAAAATGGACTTCCTGGGTCTTCGGAACCTGACGGTGCTGGATGACGCGGTGAAGATGGTCCAGAAGGAGCGGCCGGACTTCCGCCTGGAGGACATCCCGGAGGACGACCAGGACGTGTTCGACATGCTGACGGCGGGGAAGACCAGCGGCGTGTTCCAGATGGAGTCGGCGGGCATGACCGGCGTGTGCGTGGGACTCAAGCCCCAGACCATCGAGGACCTGACCGCCATCGTGGCCCTTTACCGTCCCGGTCCTATGGAGTCTATTCCGCGGTTCATTGCCTGCAAGCATAACCCCAAGCTCGTCACCTATAAGCACCCCTCCCTGGAGCCCATCCTCTCTATCACATAAGGCTGCATCGTCTACCAGGAGCAGGTCATGCAGATCTTCCAGCAGTTGGCGGGCTATTCCCTGGGTCAGGCAGACATGGTGCGCCGGGCCATGAGCAAAAAGAAGGCCAAGGACATCGAGCGGGAACGGGGCGCCTTCATCAACGGTGACAAGGAAAGAAACATTACAGGCTGTGTGGCAAACGGGATCCCGGCGGAGACGGCGGAGGCCATCTACAACGAGATCTATGATTTTGCCAACTACGCCTTCAATAAGGCCCACGCCGTTTCCTACGCGGTGGTAGCCTATCAGACGGCCTATTTCAAGTACCATTTCCCCCGGGAGTACATGGCGGCGCTGCTGACCAGCGTGCTGGACAACTCCGACAAGGTGGCCGGCTATATCGCCGAGTGCCGGGAGTGCGGCATCGCGCTGCTGCCGCCGGACATCAACCGCTCCAGCGACTGCTTTACGGTGGAGGAGGGCGGCATCCGCTTCGGCCTGGTGGCCATCAAGAACATCGGCCGTGGTTTTATTCAGGCGGTGATGCGCCAGCGGGAGACGGACGGCCCCTTCCGCTCTCTCTACGATTTCTGCAATCGTATGGTGGGCAGTGATATCAACAAGCGGGCGGTGGAGAATCTGATCCGCGCGGGCGCGTTCGACTCCACCGGTGCCCGCCGTTCCCAGCTGGTGAAGGTATATGAATCCGTCATGGACTCGGTTGCCTCTCAGCAGCGGCAGAACCTGGAGGGGCAGATGGACTTTTTCTCCATGGGGAGCGAAAGTGCCTCTCATGCAAGCGCTGCAAAGGAGATCCCCTTGCCGGACATTCCGGAGTTTACCGCCCAGGAGCGGATGATGATGGAAAAGGAGACCACAGGCCTCTATCTCTCCGGCCACCCCATGGACCAGTACCGCCAGCAAGTGCGGGCGCTGGGCGTCCCGGCCATCGGCACGGTGCTGGCGGACTTTGCCCAGGAGGGCGGACCCACCCGCTTTTCCGACGGCCAGCGGGTGACGCTGTGCGGCGTGGTGACGTCCAGCAAGACCAAGACCACGAAGAATAACTCCCTCATGGCCTATGTGACGGTGGAGGATGACACCGCCGCCATGGAGCTTTTGTGTTTTTCCCGGGTGCTGGATACCTGTGGAGCATATCTCCGGGAAAATCAGGCCGTCGTGGTGAAGGGAAAGCTCTCCGTCCGGGACGAAAAGGCGCCGCAGCTCATGTGTGACAGCGTGGAGCCGCTGGAGCGGCTGGGAGAGGGGGCGCCGCCTCCGCCGGAGAAGCCCAAGACGCTCTATCTCAAGTTCCCATCTCTCCAGGACCCGTCCGTCCGGCACATGAAGCTGGTGTTTGCCATGTTCCCCGGCACGGAACCGGTGAAGATGGTCATGGCGGACACCCGCAAGGTCTACGCCGCCCGGGTGCTGCTGCGTCCGGCACTGGTGGAAGAGGCAAAAGAGACCCTGGGTGAGGAGAACGTAGTGGTCAAGTGAGCGGAGAAACCAACGGACAGACAAAGAAAAGCCGCCCCGTGCCAAATCGGCACGGGGCGGCTTTTTTCCAGTTCATTCCACGTCCTCTTCCTCCGGCTCGGAGGACATGAGCACCCGCATGATCTCGCTGTACAGCCGCTCCGGGTTTTTGCGGAAGCGG
>CAUWEK010000094.1:0-7666 GCA_963557435.1 uncultured Dysosmobacter sp. | reverse complement strand
ATCATTCCTGTAAGAACCATACCCGCAAGGAGGCATTTGACCATGAATTCGCGCACACTGGGCGCTGACCTGAACGTATCCGCCATCGGGCTGGGGTGCATGGGTTTCAGCCACGCCTATGGTCCGCCCACGGAGGATGGTGAAGCCGTCCGGGCGATCCGCACTGCTTTTGACATGGGTTACACCATGTTCGATACTGCCGAGACCTACGGCACGACGGAGGACCCCCACCACAACGAGAAACTGGTTGGAGAAGCGCTGAAGGATGTCCGCAGCCGGGTGCAGATCGTCACCAAGTTCGGCATCCGTTTTGATAAGACCAGCAAGGCGGTGAACAAGCCCCTGATCCCAGACGCCCGGCCTGAGACCATCCGTGCCTCGGTGGAGGGCTCCCTCCGGCGGCTCCAGACTGACCACATCGACCTGTATTTCCAGCACCGTGTGGACCCCAAGGTGGAGCCGGAGGCAGTGGCTCAGGTGATGGCCGACCTGATTCGAGAGGGCAAGATCACCCACTGGGGTATCTCCGAGGTCAGTGAGGACTACCTGCGCCGAGCCCACAGGGTTTGCCCGGTGACGGCGGTGCAGAACCGCTATTCCATGATGGCCCGGTGGCATGAATCCCTGTTCCCGGTGCTGGAGGAGCTGAATGTGGGCTTCGTAGCTTTCTCTCCCATGGCCAACGGCCTGCTTACCGGAGCCTATGGAAAAGGGGAACCGTTCGATCCCAAGCTGGATTACCGCAGCGCCATGCCGCAGTTTACGCAGGAGGCCGCAAAGAAGAATCAGGAGCTTTTGTATCTGCTGCAGGGATTAGCCGCGCAAAGGAATGCCGCTCCCGCACAGATCTCTCTGGCCTGGATGCTGTGTAAAAAGCCCTGGATCGTTCCGATTCCCGGCAGCCGAAAGACTGAACGGATGCGGGAGAACGCCGGAGCGTCAGAGGTTGTTCTGACCCGCGAAGAGGTAGCTGCCATAGACCAGACATTGAACTCCATTCCCATGTCCGCCGTATTTGGCGGAACAGAAGTGGTCCCCAGAGAAACGAAATAAGAAAGGATGATTCCCAATGAAACTCAACCATAAATGGCTGACGCTGGCCCTGTCCGGAGTCCTGACCCTCTCTCTGCTGGCCGGATGCGCCGGAACGCAGAATCCCGGCGCGTCCGCCAACAGTTCTGGCACCGGGGAGGATCGGAGCACGCAAGAGCCTGCCGATTCTGACGCGCTGACGATCGCGGAGCAGGGGATGTTTTCCGCAGGCGGCACGGTGATTTCTTCGGACGGCACCTTTGATGTGTCCAATTATTATACCTCCCGGGAGGGCTCCACCGCCCATGTGGACCATGCCAATGTGCTCTACCAGATCCCGGAGGATGCCACCGGGCTGCCCATGGTGTTCCTCCACGGCTACGGCCAGTCCCGCATGGGCTGGATGACCACCCCCGACGGCCGGGAGGGCTGGAGCGATCTGTTTTTGAAAATGGGTCACAGTGTCTGGCTCATCGACCAGCCCCGGCGGGGCGAGGCCGGACAGACTTCTGTGGCGGGCACCATGACCACCACTCCCTCCGACCAGACCTGGTACACCCAGTTCCGCATCGGCACGTACCTCAATGACGCGTTTACCTACAATGAAGGCTCCCAGTTCCCCCAAGGGGAGGATGTTCTGGATCAGTTCTTCCGCCAGATGACGCCGGATACCGGCATGGATAACGCGGGCGGCGATCAGAACATCGACAATGAGGTGGTGGCTCAGGCGGTGGCGGCGGCCATTGACGAGATCTACGAGCGCACCGGCCAGAACTCCATCCTGGTGACCCACTCCCAAGGCGGCCTGCCCGGCTGGGAGGTCCCCCGATACACCGATCATGTGGCCGCCATCGTGGCCATCGAGCCCGGCGCAGCGCCCACAGTGGACAGTGAGGCTTACAACGCGCTTCTGGAGCAGAAGATCCCCGTCACCTTCTACTACGGCGACTACATCGGCGAGGAGTTCACCGACGTGCCCGCTGCCGCTATGTGGTCTATGATGGCATCTACCGCCGACACCTTCACCGAAGCCTACAACGCCGCCGACGGCAGCAGCACGGTGGTCCACCTGCCCGACGAGGGGATCACCGGCAACTCCCACTTTATGTTCCAGGAGCTGAACAACGATGTGATCGCAGACCACATCGAGAACTGGATTCAGGAAACCGTGGCGTAACATCCAAACCGGAAAGGAGACCTTACGATGAAATACACATGGAAACATATGCTCAGTCTGGCTTTGGCTGGAGCCATGACGCTGACTCTGGCCGCCTGCGGACAGTCCTCTGATGAAAGCCAGAGCCAGGAAACTCCGCCCTCTACCACCACGCAGGAGTCCAGTGGTACCGCCTCGACTCCGGATGCTTCTGAGCCGACCGGCGAGGGCAACGTTTTGGTGGTCTATTACTCCGCCTCCGGCAATACGGAAGCCGTTGCCGGATACATTGCGGAGGACACTGGAGGAGATCTCTTTGCCATCACGCCTACCGAGCCCTACACCAGCGACGATCTGAATTGGACGGACGAGAACAGCCGGGTCAGTCAGGAGTATGCGGATGAATCCCTGCGGGATGTGGAGCTGACCACCACGGAGGTGGAGAACTGGGATTCCTACGACACGGTGTTCATCGGTTATCCCATCTGGTGGGGCGTTGCGGCCTGGCCCACGGACAGCTTTGTGGAAGCCAACGACTTTACCGGCAAGACGGTCATCCCCTTCTGCACCTCCTCCAGCTCCGGCCTGGGCCAGAGCGGCCAGCTGCTGGCAGAACTGGCAGGTACCGGCGACTGGCTGGAGGGCCAGCGGTTCCGCTCCGGCGTCAGCCAGGAGGATGTCAGTGAATGGGTGGACAGCCTGGGGGTGTCTGCGCAATAAGAAAAACGGCAAGGGGCCGGGGCGCAAGGCTCCGGCCCCCGCTGCTTACGACTTGATTTTGAGAAAGGAAAGCGAGAAAGATGGTTAAGAATGTTCTGATTTTGTCCGCCAGCCCCCGGAAGGGCGGCAACTCCGACCTGCTGTGCGACCAGTTTGCCCGGGGCGCGGAGGAGGCGGGGCACAAGGTGGAAAAGATCCGGGTGCAGGAGAAGAAGATTGCCCCCTGCCTGGCCTGCTATGGCTGCCGCAACACCGGCGTCTGCGTCCAGAAGGACGATATGGCCGACATCCTCGACAAGATGGTGCAGGCCGATGTGCTGGTGCTGGCTACACCGGTATATTTCTATTCCATGGACGGTCAGCTCAAGACCCTCATCGACCGCACCCTTCCCCGGTACACGGAGATCCGGGACAAGGAGGTCTGCTTCATCGCCACCGCCGCCGCGGGGCGGGGTGCCATGGAGCGCACCGTGGACGCCCTGCGGGGCTTTACCGACTGTCTGCCCGGTGCCAAGGTGAAGGGGACTGTTTACGGCTCCGGCGTCTATCAGAAGGGGGAAGTCATGGACACCAAGGCGTTCCAGGAGGCCTACCAGCTGGGCAAAAAACTGTAAACCAAAAGGTATACAGTGCGAAACTTTTCGAGACTTCTCCCACGGCAAGAACGTGGCTACAATAGAGATACAAGATAAAGAAAAACGATCCGACAAAATTCCGAGATGGAAGGATGGCTTGTATGGAATTTGCGACTTTGAATAACGGCGTGAAAATGCCGATGGCGGGTATCGGGACTTTCCTGCTGACGCCGGATGAAGCGGAGACCTCCGTCCTCAGCGCCCTCCAGTGCGGCTACCGGCTCATCGACACCGCCAACGCCTATGTGAACGAAAAAGCAGTGGGCCGGGCCATGAAGAAGTCCGGTGTGGGGCGCAAGGACATCTTCCTGGAGACCAAGCTGTGGCCCAGTTTCTATGAGCAGGCCGACGCAGTAGACAAGACCCTGGAGCGGCTGGATACCGACTATATTGACCTGCTGCTGATCCACCAGCCCGCCGGCAACTATGTGGCCGGGTACAAGCAGATGGAAAAGGCATATCAGGAGGGCAAGGTGAAGGCCATCGGCCTGTCCAACTTCAACACCCGGCAGGTCCAGGAGATTTTGGACATCTGCGAGGTGAAGCCTGCCGTTCTCCAAACGGAGGTCCACCCCTACTCCCAGGAAAAGGCGCTGAAGTCCTTCCTGTCCGAGGAAGGTATCGTCATCCAGGCATGGTATCCCCTGGGACACGGGGACAGGGCGCTTCAGCAGGAACCTCTGTTCACCGAGTTGGGCAAGAAGTACGGTAAGAGCAACGCCCAGATCATCCTCCGCTGGCATATTCAGGCCGGCAACATCGTGATTCCCGGCTCCAAAAGCCCGGAGCACATCAAGGCCAACCTGGATCTGTTCGATTTCTCCCTCACGGACGAGGAAATGGCGAAGATCGCCGCCATGGATAAGAAGCAGCGGTATTACACCAGCACCCCCGAACTACTCAGACGGTATGTGGAGATGGTCCCCGACGTGGATGGGCAGAAGTGACCGAAGAAGCACATTCAGGCACTGCAGGTGTATAGCGGTATGGAGGAAGAAAAACGTCAGAAAGAGGGATATTGCATGAACAATGTAAGACTGAATAACGGCGTGACAATGCCCCAGCTGGGCTTCGGCACCTTCCAGATCAAAGACCCGGCGGAGTGTGAGCGGGCGGTGTGGGAGGCCATCGATGTGGGCTATCGTCTCATCGACACCGCGGCCTCCTACGGCAACGAAGAGGCGGTTGGCAAGGCAGTGCGGGAGAGCGGCGTTCCACGGGAAGAACTGTTCATCACTACAAAGCTGTGGGTCTCCGACACCAGCTACGAGGGGGCAAAACGGGGCTTCGCCGCTTCCATGGAGCGGCTTGGCCTGGACTACCTGGACCTGTACCTGATCCACCAGCCCCTGAACGATTACTACGGGGCCTGGCGGGCCATGACGGAACTGTACCGGGAGGGGAAGATCCGGGCCATCGGCGTGTGCAGCTTCTATCCCGACCGGCTGGCCGACCTGATCGCCTTCAACGAGGTGGTCCCCGCCGTGAACCAGGTGGAGTGCAACATCTTCTTCCAGCAGGAAAAGGCCCAGGCGTACATGAAGTCCAAGAGCGTGCAGATGCAGAGCTGGGCGCCCTTTGCCGAGGGACATAATGATCTGTTCCATAACCCCACCCTCACAGCCATCGGTGAAAAGTACGGCAAAAGCGTGGCCCAGGTGGTGCTTCGCTGGCAGCTCCAGCGGGGGATCGCCTGCATCCCCAAGAGCACCAAGAAAGAGCGCATGGAACAGAACTTCGATGTATTCGACTTTGCCCTCACGGATGCGGATATGGTCGCCGTTTCCGCCTTGGATACCAACACCAGTTCTTTCTTCGACCATCGGGATCCCTCTGTGGTGGAAATGCTTTCCGGGCTGAGCCGGAACGTCTGAACATAGAAATGAGGAGGAGAAAAACATGCGCAATTTGAAACGAATGGGGGCCATGCTGATGGCACTGGCCCTGGTATTGGGTCTGAGCGTGACCGCCTTTGCCGCCGTGGAGGACACGGGCTTTTCCGATGTGGCGGCGGACGACTGGTTTGCCGCGTCTGCGGTCTATGTCCGGGACAACGGCATCATGAACGGCACCAGCGCCACCACGTTTAATCCCGGCGGCACCACCAGCCGGGGACAGATTACGGCGATTCTCTACCGGGCCGCCGGTTCGCCCGCCGTTTCCGGTGGATCTGCGTTCCAGGATGTGGCAGACACCGCCTATTACGCCGATGCCGCTGTCTGGGCTTCCGCCAACGGCATCGTCACCGGATATGCCGACGGCACCTTCGGGCCCGACGACCCCATTACCCGCCAGCAGCTTGCCGCCATTTTGTGGCGGTACGCCGGCAGTCCCGCGGCTCCGGTCGGCGCTGACTTTGCCGACGAGAGTGCCATCGCTTCCTACGCCTCCACAGCGGTGGATTGGGCCCGTGACACCGGTGTTAGCACCGGCCGGGACGGTAACTTGTTCGATCCCAACGGCCGGGCCACCCGAGCCCAGGCGGCGGTGATTCTCCATCGGTATCTGGAGCTGCTGGGCTCTGACACAGAGGAGACCCCGGATGCCTCCGACGAACCGCGAGTCCTGGTGGCCTATTTCTCCGCCACCGGTAATACCGAGTCTGTGGCCAACACGATTGCAGATTTGACCGGCGGCGATCTCTTTGCGATCACCCCCGCGGACCCCTACACCAGCGACGATCTGAACTGGACGGACGAGAACAGCCGGGTGGTCTATGAATATGAGAACCCGGAGGCACGCGATGTAGAGCTGGCAGAGGACACGGTGGACAACTGGGACGAGTATGATGTAGTCTTTGTCGGCTACCCCATCTGGTGGGGCATCGCCGCCTGGCCCACGGACAGCTTTGTGGAAGCCAACGACTTCACCGGCAAGACTGTGATTCCTTTCTGCACCTCTTCCAGCTCCGGCCTGGGCCAGAGCGGAGACCTGCTGGCAGAACTGGCGGGCACCGGGAATTGGCTGGAGGGCCAGCGCTTCCGGGGCAGCGCCTCTGAGGCAGAGATCCAGACCTGGCTTGACAGCCTGGAGCTGTGAAGGAAAGCGTCTTATGATGAAAGTGTTGCTGGTCAACGGCAGCCCTCATAAAGAGGGCTGCACCTATACCGCCCTGTGCGAGGTGGGCGATACACTGAACGGCTGCGGCGTGGATGCGGATCTGTTCTGGATTGGGAATCGTCCTTTGTCCGGCTGCATCGCCTGTCACAGGTGTTCAGAGCAAAATTGCTGTGTCATTCAGGACACGGTAAATGAGTTTCTGGACATCGCCGGGGACTATGACGGCTTTGTATTTGGTTCCCCCGTCCACTGGGGCGGAGCAACCGGAGCCATTACCTCTTTCCTGGATCGTGCTTTTTATGCAGATCTCAATGGAAACGGGGATCGCTTTTACCTGAAACCCGCGGCTGCGGTTTTGTCGGCCCGGCGGGCAGGCACCACTGCTTCCTGGGATCAGATCAACAAGTATTTTGGACTGATGCAGATGCCCATCATTACCTCCCGCTACTGGAATATGGTTCACGGTACCGTGCCGGAGGAGGTACGGCAGGACCTGGAAGGTATGCAGACCGTGCGTGTTCTGGGCCGCAACATGGCGTTCTTTCTGAGATGCAAGGAGGTCGCCCTGGCCCACGGCCTGGACCTTCCCATGCAGGAGCCGTTTCAATTTACCAACTTCATCCGCTGAAAGGAGCGTGCCCTATGGAAAACTTCGTTTACGAATATCCTACCAAGGTCTATTTTGGCAAGGGAGCGGCCAAGCAGCACCTCGCCGACAGTTTGTCCGCCTATGGCCCTAATGTTTTGCTGGCCTACGGCGGCGGCTCCATCAAGAAGAACGGTATCTACGACGAGATCGCCGGTATTTTGAAGGAAAACGGCAAGACGGTCACTGAGTTCACTGGTATTATGTCTAATCCCACCTGGGAGAAGGTTCAGGAGGGTGCCAAACTGGCCCGGGAAAATAAAATCGACCTGGTGCTGGCGGTGGGCGGCGGCTCTGTGGTGGACTGCTGTAAGATCGTCTGCGCCCAGGCCGTCACCGATGAAGATCTGTGGGAGGCAGAGATGGTGCGCCATGGTATCCCCACAGGCAACCCCATCCCCCTGGGTGCGGTGGTGA
>CAUWEK010000093.1:0-7719 GCA_963557435.1 uncultured Dysosmobacter sp. | reverse complement strand
CTTCATGATCTTCAACCTGCTGTGCGCGCCGTGCTTTGCGGCCATGGGCGCCATCAAGCGGGAGATGAACAACCCCAAGTGGACGGCGGGCGCCATCGCCTACATGTGCGGCTTTGCCTATGTGGTGTCCATGATCGTCTACCAGGTGGGCGGCCTGATCACCGGGGAAGTTTCCTTCGGCGTTCTGCCTGCCGTGGCGCTGGTGCTGCTGGCCGGGATGATCTATCTGCTGGTGCGCCGGGGCTATCAGGGCGAGACGGAGCTGCGGCACCTGACGGCGGTGTCCGCGGCCAAGATGTGACGGAAAGGAGCACACTATGCCTCAGATGCTGGGCCAGGCCCTGGTTGGCCTGATCCTGATAGGCGTGGTGGTCCTGGCGGTGCGGTCGGTGTGGAAAAGCCACAAGACCGGCGGGCACTGCTCGGGAGACTGCAGCCGCTGCGGCGGCGGATGCCACCACGGAAAATAAACAAAAGAGGGCGGAGACACAGCGTGTCTCCGCCCTCTTTTGCAAAAAAATCCCCGTCCGGAAAGGTCCGGACGGGGAAGGGAATCAGCCGTTGGCGGCTTCGTATTGCTTGAGGAAGGCGACCAGCGCCTCCACGCCCTCCTTGGGCATGGCATTGTAGATGGAGGCACGCAGACCGCCCACACTCTTGTGGCCCTTGAGGTTATCAAACCCGGCGGCTTTGGCGGCAGAGACCACCTGGGCGTCCTGCTCCTTGGAGGGAGAGACGAAGGGCACGTTCATCAGCGAGCGGTCCTCGGGCCGAACGGCGCCGGTGAAGAAGCGGCTGGAGTCCAAAAAGCGGTAGAGCACGTCGGCCTTTTCCTGGTTGCGCTGCGCAGCCGCCTCCAGTCCGCCGTGGGCGAGCAGATACTTGAAGACCTTCCCGCAGCAGTAGATGGCCCAGCAGTTGGGGGTGTTGTACAGCGAGTCATTGTCCGCGTGGACCGCATAGCTGAGGTAGGTGGGAACGAAGTCCGGCAGGTCGTGGCGGATGAGATCCTCCCGGATGATGACGATGGCCATGCCCGCCGGGCCCACATTTTTCTGCACGCCGCCCCAGATCAGGCCGTAATCGCTGACGTTGCAGGGGCGGGAGAGGAACATGGACGACTGGTCGGCCACCAGCACGTGCCCCTTGGTATTGGGCAGCGTATGGTAGGTGGTGCCGTTGATGGTCTCGTTTTCGCAGATATAGACGTAGTCAGCGTCGGCGGGGATGTCCAGATCGGAGCAATCCGGGATGTAGGAGAAGTTCCGGTCGGCGGAGGAGGCCACCACCTCCACCTTGCCGTATTTCCGGGCCTCGGCGATGGCCTTTTTGGACCAGGCGCCCGTCTCCACGTAGCAGGCGGTGCCGTTTTTCATCAAGTTCATGGGCACCATGGCGAACTGCAGCGTGCCGCCGCCCTGGATGAACAAAACCTTATAGTTGTCGGGGATGCCCATGAGACGGCGCAGGTCTGCCTCGGCTTCGTCCCGGATCTGCTGGAAGACCTGGGATCGATGGCTCATCTCCATTACGCACATGCCGCTTGCGCGGTAGTTGAGCATCTCGGCGGCGATCTCTTCCAGCACTTCCTCCGGCATCATAGCGGGGCCGGCGGAGAAGTTATAGGTACGGCCGTACTTCATTGCTTGCATCTCCTCTCATGATTTTGGCTTCGGTGAGCCGTATTGTAACCAGTATACGCCAGCTTCCGGGAAAGAATCAACGGATAATTCCAACGCATCGCCCGGCGTGCCAATGGGGCGGGATTATGCAAAACAACAGGAATCAGAAAATAAATCGGGAAAACTTGAAATCTTAACGAGATTTTCATATAATATTACCATCTATGTGTGTTGCTGCATTTGGAAAGCGCTGGAAAATCGGAGGGGAGGGAGAGACATGCGCGCAGATGGAACCCGCGTCCGGGGACTGAGCCCCATCGTACAGGCGCTGCCCTATATCATGCCGCGCCGGTATGACGCGCAGAACTGGGCCAACGACTATGCCGACGAGGATGTCCTGCGGGACTATATCCGGCAAAAGCGCCGGGAGGGACAGGCGGTCACCCACATGAGCGTGCTGGCGGCGGCCTATTATAAGGCGGTGCTGGAAAACCCCAAGCTGAACTATTTTGTGGTCAACCGCAGGGTATACTGCCGCAATCACTTTTGCTTCAGCTTCGTGATTTTGAAGACCCGCGCGGACGGTGCGCCGGACGAGACGGTCATCAAGATCTTCCTGCGGCCGGAGGACACGGTGTTCACCATCAGTCAGCGGGTGCGCGAGGCGATCCGCCGCAACCTGGTGGCGACGCATAATAACCGCACCGACCGCTTTGCCAACATGGCCTTTTCCATTCCGGGCCTTGCCCGGCTGGTGTTCGGCCTTGCCTATCATCTGGACCAGCACGGGCTGCTGCCCCGCCGGATCATCGACCTGAGTCCCTTCCATACCAGTGTGTTCATCACGAACCTGGCGTCCATCAACACCAGCTACATCTATCATCACTGCTATGAATTCGGCACCACCAGCGTATTTGTGTGCATGGGCAAGCCTGTTCCGGACCCGCTGGTGCCGGGCAAGCGGCGCATGCCGCTGGGCGTGGTGATGGATGAGCGGATCGCCACGGGGATCGAATACTCCCGCTTTTTCGCCGCCTTCGGCCGGTATCTCCGGGACCCGGCCTGTCTGGAGCGGCGGCTGGACGGAGGCACAGAAGCAGCACAGGAGGAGAAAATGACGGTATGAATCGATCAGAGCAAACGCCTGTCCGGGACGGAGAGCCGTGCACACCGGGCGACTGGCTGCGGATGGAGTGGAACCATATCGGCCTTTATATCCAGGCGCTGGTCAAGTGGCTGGCGGTGGCGGCAGTGACGGGCGCGGTGTGCGGGGCTGTGGGCTCCGCGTTCCACATCGGTGTGGAAAAAGCCACGGAGCTGCGGGGGGCCAACCCGTGGCTTTTGTGGTGCCTTCCTCTGGCGGGCCTTGTGATCGTGGGCTTCTACAAGCTCACAAAAACCGAGGGACAGGGCACCAACGACATCATCGACGCGGTGCATCTTGGCAAGGGCCTTTCCATTTTGCTGCTGCCAGCCATTTTCCTGGGCACCGTGCTCACCCACCTTTGCGGCGGCTCCGCGGGACGGGAAGGGGCGGCGCTGCAGATGGGCGGCACCATCGGTCATCAGGTGGGAGCGCTGTTCCATCTGGATGACCGGGACATGCGCACGGCCACCATGGCGGGCATGGCGGCGTTTTTCGCCGCCTTGTTCGGTACGCCTCTGACGGCCACGGTGTTTGCTATGGTGGTCATCAGCATCGGCATCATGTACCACGCAGCGTTCATCCCCTGCCTCACGGCCTCTCTGGTGGCCTACGGCGTGTCGCTTCTCATGGGCGTGCAGCCCACCCGCTTCACCGTGGACATGCCCGCTCTGGAGGCGGTGATGCTGCTGCGGGTGGCAGTGCTGGGAGCGCTGTGCGCCCTGGTGTCCATCCTGTTTTGCAATACCATCCACTTTGCCGAGCATCAGATGGCCCGCCGCATCCCCAACGCCTGGGTGCGGGTGGTGGTCGGCGGCGTGGCGATTATCGCCCTGACCTATCTCTGCGGCACGACGGATTATAACGGCGCGGGAATGAACATCATCACCGCGGCGGTGGAGGAGGGGAGTGCCCGGCCGGCCGCCTTCCTTTTGAAGATCCTCTTTACGGCCGTGACGCTCTCCGCCGGATTCAAAGGCGGCGAGGTGGTCCCCTCGTTTTTCGTGGGCGCCACCTTCGGCTGCGTGGTCGGACCGCTTTTAGGCATCCCGGCCTCCTTTGGCGCTGCCCTTGGGCTGGTGGCTGTGTTCTGCGGTGCCGTCAACTGCCCGGTGGCCTCCATCTTCCTTTCGGTGGAGCTGTTCGGGGACGGCGGGCTTTTGTACTTTGCCCTCATCTGCGGCATCAGCTACATGCTCTCGGGCTACAACGGGCTCTACTCCAGTCAGACCATTCTTTACTCCAAGCTCAAGGCCCAGTACATCAACGTCCATACCAATGCCCACCACGCGGGCAATCCCCACGCCGAGCCGCCGGTGCGGGGCAGCCTGAAAGAGGAATAAAAAAAGCCCCCGTCCGGGGGCTTTTTTATTTTACTGCTGCGGCCGCCTTTGGCTCCAGGAGCAGCTGTGCCATGGCCAGGACGCAGGGGATCAGGGCCAGCAGCACGCTGGGGATGCCCAGTGCCTTCCAGCACAAAAAGCATACGCCCACGCCAAAGTGGAAGCTCAAAAGGGTCTTGCCGTAAAAGCCGGCCTTGGGTCGCTGGTCATGACCGGCGGCCGTCTCCGCCAGCGCCATGGTGAACTGGCGGAAGTTGTTGGTGGAGAAAATGCTGGAGCTGACAAAGCCGTCGGCGCCGGAGAAGCTGTTCCACTGAAAGGCCATGGCAAAAAACAGCGGGTAGAGCCCCAGCACCGGGGAGATCCCGGCCGGAAGCAGCGCGGCGAGCACGGCGGCCGCCATGTCGATGCCCACGCTGAGCCGCCGCAGGTCCCGGATGGGGCCCCGGGGCAGCCACACGGTCAGGGCGATGCCGGCCATGTACAGCGCGGCGCCGCCCAGACGCAAAAGCATGTCGGTCCAGCTGCCGCCCAGCAGGTCGGTGGCCAGATAGATGAGGTTGGCCGTCTGGGCGGAGCCGAACAGCCCGGCAAAACGCAGCATGGCGTAGACACCGAAAAATCCGCCGATAAAGGCCATGGTGAAATGAATCCGACGCTGTGCCTGCACCATATGCGTTCCTCCTTCTCGTTTGTTAAAGGCCCAGCAGCTCCCGGGCCACGGTCACGTTGCGCTGTTCCGTCTCCTGCAGACGGGCCACGGCCGCCTCCCGGGACTGGGGCGTACCGGCCTGACAGACCGCCCGGTCGATCATGGCGCAGAGATTTTCCGCTGTGACGGAGTCCAGATCCACGAACAGCTCCTGCCCCATGTACTTGAGGAAGGAGGACACCTTGGGATCGTAGACCACGCCCACCAGGGGCACACCCTGGCTGGCGGCGAAGATCAATGCGTGGAGCCGCATGGAGACCACTGCCTCCATGCGGGCCAGGGCACCGATGATGGTGCCGGCGCCGCCGGCATCGTCCAGGAAATAGTGGGGGATGTCCAGTGCTCCCGCCGCCTGGCGGTGGGCCACCGGGTCCAGATGCTTTTCCACGGCGGTGAACACGGGGATGAGACCGTAGGTCTCGTAGGCGTAACGGGCGGCCTGGGCGAACACATGGGCCGTTTCATCAAAGCCCTTCCACTGGCGCAGGGCAAAGCACAGGTACTTTCCGCGGGGCGGGATACCGGCGCGCAGCAGTACGCTGTCCACCTCCGCGTCGGAAGCGGGGCGCAGCGTCAGGGCCGGGTCCGCCGTCAGCAGGATGCGGGGGGCAGTGACGCCCATACGCCGCAGCTCCTCCTGGGAATCCGGCTCCCGCAGGGTGATGACATCCACGTAGGCATTGAGCACCTTGGCGGCCAGGCGGCGGTGGCTGTCCCGGGTGACGGGACCGATGCCGCAGCCGTACATCTGCACCTTGCAGCCAGAGCGCTTGGCGGCACGGATGTTGTAAAGATAGAACCACAGGGAGCGGCGGGAGGTGACGTCCTGGATGAGGCTGCCGCCGCCGTTGATATAGAGCTTGGCGTGGCGCATGGCCTTGTGCCAGGCCAGGAAGCTGGAGCGATGCACCGCCTGGACCCGATAGGTCAGGCGGGTGGACTTGGGGTCCTTGCTCAAAACGGTCATGGGCATGTCCGGGTCGATGGAACGCATCTCCTGCAAAATGGCCTCCAGAATGGCGTCGTCGCCGGCGTTGCCCCGGCCGTAGGCGCCGCAGATGACCACGCCGTCCCGGGCCTGGACGGGGCGGTGGTACCGCCGCAGGATCTCGGCGTAGATATGCAGCTGGGTGTCCACCGTGTTCTGGATGGAGAACTGGGTGGAGGCCTTTTCATAGAGCTTTTCACCCATGTCGTGGCGCAGGGCGTCGTCGTTGCCCAGCGCGGCCAGATAGGTGCCAAGGGCCTCCCAGTCGCCGGGGGCGAACAAAAAGCCGTTGACGTCGGAATCGATCAGATGGGGGATGCCGCCCACGGCGGTGGCCACCGTGGCCAGGTGGAACCGGGCGCCCTCCGTCAGAGCGTAGGGGAAGGTCTCGGAGAGACTGGTGAGGGCATTGATGTCCAGCGATGCATAGAACTGGTCCATGCCGCCGCTGATCCAGCCGGCAAAGGTCACCTGTTTTTCCACACCCAGCTCCCGGGCCAGGGCACCCAGCTTCTCCCGCTCCTCGCCGTCTCCGGCGATGACCAGGCGCAGCCGGGGGCAGGAGGCGTAGCCCGCGGCAAAGCCGCGGATAAGGGTGGACATATCCTTGACGGGATTGAGCCGGGCGGCGATGCCCACCACCACGGAATTTTCGTCCGCGTCCACGCCCAGCTGGCGCAGATACTCCAGCCGCTCCATCCGGGGCGGCGGAGGGGGGGTGAAATCGATGCCGTTGTAGATGGCGTAGAACCGGTCCGCGGGGAAGCCGCGGGAGATCAGAAGATCCACCATGGCGTCCGACACGCCGATGCGGTAGTCCAGCTTGCGCAGGGCGTAGGCGTTGATGGTGCCGAAGGTGAGTCGGCTGAGGGGGCGGCCCATGTAATCGAGGCGGTAGTCGCTGTGCACGGTGGTCACCACCGGCAGACCCGTGGGCTTGCGCAGCATGGCGCCGATCATGTTGGCCCGGGAACCGTGGCAGTGGATCAGATCGTATCCGCCCTCCTGGATATAGCGGACCAGCTGCCGGCGCACCCGCAGCACGTTGTTGCCGCTGAAAATCTCCGTGGGGATGCCCAGCTTTCGGGCTTCGTCGGCAAAGGGACCGTCCCGGAAACACACCAGCTGGGCGGTGATGGTTTTGTTCAGATTTTGCAGCAGGCTGAGCACGTGGGTCTTGGCACCGCCGGAATCGCCGCCGCTGATGAGATGGATGACCTTCATGAAAATGTCCCTCTTTATGAAAATGTTCTTGTGAAATCGTAAAAAGTATTATACAATGTTTCGCAGACATTGTCCACAAAGAATCAGGCGGCCCCGCCGCTTATGGAGGAACGTATGGAACAAAAAGCAAAGCGCATTGGAAAATTTAACGTCGTCGATGTGATCGCCGTGGTGCTGATCCTGGCGGTGGCCGCATTTGCCGGCATGAAGCTGATGAACCGCGGCAGCGGGGAAGGCGGCGAGACGGCCATGACCAAGGTGACGTATGTGGTCAAGGCCGAAGGCGTGCCGGTGGAGCTGTATGAGTCCTGCCTGGAGCATCTGCCCTCTCCGCTGATGGCTTCCGGGGAACTGGTGGGCGGCCAGATCGAGAGCGTGGAAAAGGAACCCTACTACGTGCTGGGTCCCGACGGACAGTGGGTGGAGGACCCGGAGCATGTGACGCTCTACTTCACCGCCACTACTGAAACGCCCACCGGCGAGGTGATGACTACCAAGGTGGGCGACCAGGAGGTCCGCATCGGTAAAAAGGACTATATCCTCAAAAGCGAGTACATTGAGATCAATGGCGGCACGGTCATTGACGTGCAGTGGGAGGATATCCAGGAGTAATAAAAAGAGCGCCGCGCATCTTGCGCGGCGCTCTTTTTATGCCTGCGGGCCGGCGGGCGGCAGGGAGGCGAACC
>CAUWEK010000092.1:0-7723 GCA_963557435.1 uncultured Dysosmobacter sp. | reverse complement strand
CGCGAATTTTACAAAGTCCGTCGTGATCTTGATGGGGCGCAGCTCATCCAGGGCCCGCCCGTCCTGTCGTTTTGTCATGCTATCTTCCTCTTTCTCCGTGATTCCGCCGGGCCGGACAAAGCTCCGGTCCGGTTGTCTCTCGTTTACAGTTCTCCCCGTGCAGCCCGTTCCATCGCTTTGCCGCTGCTCTCCTGGGTCAATGAGACGATCATCTGCCTGCACCGGGGGCAGTGCCATGCGGGGCAGGTCCTGCTCAGTCGGGACATAGGCAGGCGAAAATCGCCTTTATCTTCCCGAATCAGCATCCGCGGCTCCCGCACAAAGGCAGCTGTTCCGCCGCCGGTCTGCAAAAAGCCGCTCACCATGGGCCCTCCGCAGTCCGGGCAAGCCCTGCTCATATAATGGCCTCCACATATTCCCGGGCGTCAAAGGGCTTGAGATCGTCCAGTCCCTCACCCACGCCCACCAGCTTCACATGCACGCCCAGCTCCTTGGCGATGGCCACCACGATGCCGCCCTTGGCGGTGCCGTCCAGCTTGGTGAGCACGATGCCGGTGAGGCCCGCGGCCTCCTTGAACTGCTTGGCCTGGATGAGGCCGTTCTGGCCGGTGGTGGCGTCCAGCACCAAAAGCGTCTCCCTGGCGGCGCCGGGGCACTCCCGGTCGATGATCTTGGAGAGCTTGGAAAGCTCCGCCATGAGGTTCGCCTTGTTGTGGAGGCGGCCGGCGGTATCGCACAGCACCACGTCCACATTCCGGGCCTTGGCGGCCTGGAGGGCATCGAAGAGCACCGCGCCGGGGTCGGCTCCCTCGTGCTGGCGCACCAGCTCGCATCCGGCCCGCTCCGCCCAGATCTGGAGCTGGTCGGCGGCGGCGGCGCGGAACGTATCCGCCGCGCACAGAAGCACCCGCTTACCCTGGCTCTTGAGCTGGTGGGCCAGCTTGCCGATGGAGGTGGTTTTGCCCACGCCGTTGACGCCGATGAACAGCACGATGCTGGGCTGGGTGGAAAGATCCAGCGCCGCGTCCTCGCCGCCGCCGATCATGTCCGCCAGCACGTCCCGCAGTGCCGCCTTGACTTCCTCCTGGTCCCGGAGCTTCTCCTTCCGCACCCGGGTGCGCAGCTGCTCCACCGCCTCCACAGCGGTGTTCATACCCAGGTCCGCCAGGATCAGCGTCTCCTCCAGCTCTTCAAAGAAGGCCTCGTCCGCCTCCGTGAAGCCGGAGAAAAGGTTGGTCGTGATTTTTTTCAGTTTATCAAAAAAGCCCATAGCATCCTCCAAAATCGGAAATCAGAATCGGGGCGGCTTGTTCCAGTCCAGCCGATTTCCACAGTGTTTGCAGTATTCCCCGGGAAAACGGTCCAGGCGCGCCCCGCACTCCGGACAGCGGATCGCGAAGGTCCAAATCACCAATCCCGCCGCCAGCAAAACTCCGCCGATCACCTTGGCCACCAGCAGATCTGTCATCTGCCCCAACATGAGCGGCAAAGCCCCCAGAAGCATCAATACCACACTGAGGATCATCCATCTGCGCAGCGTCATGGAAAAGCCACCTTTCTTCATTCAATTTTCAGCTCCTTGGCCATA
Organism: uncultured Dysosmobacter sp.; assembly: GCA_963557435.1. Classification (GTDB taxonomy): domain Bacteria; phylum Bacillota; class Clostridia; order Oscillospirales; family Oscillospiraceae; genus Oscillibacter. The sequence goes on along the minus strand of CAUWEK010000092.1, from coordinate 6,135 downwards.
TCGTTCAGGTTGATGGTCAGGATCTTGCTCACGCCCTGCTCCTGCATGGCGGCGTCGTCCCAAAGTCCGCTCTGCTTCGTTCCCGTCTTCGGCGAAAACTCCGCCCGCTTCCTTGTTCCTCCGCTTCCCGCCGGAACCGCTGACGCTGGGTCCCGTCGGGAGCCCTGGCGTCACCATGCCTCATTCAATTTTCAGCTCCTTGGCCATATCGTTCAGGTTGATGGTCAGGATCTTGCTCACGCCCTGCTCCTGCATGGTGACGCCGTAGAGCACGTCGGCCTCCTCCATGGTGCCCCGGCGGTGGGTGATGACGATGAACTGAGTCCTGCCCGCCAGCGTGCGCATATACCGGGCATACCGGGTGACGTTGGCGTCGTCCAGGGCGGCCTCGATCTCGTCCATGACGCAAAACGGCGTAGGGTGCACCTTCAAAATGGCAAAGTACAGCGCGATGGCCACGAACGCCTTTTCGCCGCCGGAGAGCAGCGAAATGGTCTTGAGGGTTTTTCCCGGTGGCTGAGCCTTGATCTCGATGCCGCAGCCTAAGATGTCGTTCTCGTCCTCCAGTTCCAGTGTGGCCTGACCGCCGCCGAACAGCTCGGAGAAGGTGGTCTGGAAGCTCTCGGAGAGCAGCTTGAACTGCTGGGCAAAGATCCGGGTCATCTCGGCGGTGATATCCTCGATGATCCCCTCCAGCTCTCCCTTGGCCTTATCCACGTCGTTGCGCTGGTCGGTCAGGTATGTATAGCGGGTGTTCACCCGGTCGAACTCCTCGATGGCGCCGATGTTGGGCGTGCCCAGTGCGGAGATGTCCCGCTTGAGCTCGCCGATGCGGCGTGTGGCTTTGGACATGCTCTCCACTTCCTGCCGCTGGGCCTGGGCATCGGAATGGGAGATCTGATAGTGCTCCCACAGCCGGTCCAGGATCTGCTTTTCCTCCATGGCTGAGGTGGCGATCTTCTGTTCCAGGCGGGAGACGCCCCGTTCCAGGTTCAGAAGATTTTCGTTCATGTCCTGACCGGCGCGGTTCTGGGCCGTGCGCTCGGCCTCCAGCTCCAGCTTTTCCCGGTTCAGCGTCCCCAGGCGCGCTTCCAGCTCCCGGACCTCGCCGTGCAGCTCCTCCAGTTCCTGCCGCAGCTGCGCCTGCTGAGCCTGGGCCTCGGCAATGCTCTGGCGATAAGACGCCACTGCCGTTTCCTTCTGGGTACGGTCACCGGCGAGGTCCTCTGCCAGACGCCTTAGATCCTGCGCCCGGTCAGACGCGGCGGCTTTCCGGGCCTGCTGGGCCGCAAGCTCGCTCTTTTTGGCGCTGATCTCCTCCGCCAGCGCGCCGGACTGGGCCAGCAGCTCCGACTGTCCGGCCAGAGCTTCCTCCGCCTGGGACCGCAGCGCCGCGGCCTGGGCCTCCTGCTCCGCCACACGGGCGCGGGCCAGCTCCGTCCGGGACCGGTTTTCCTCCAGACGGCCGGTGAGGCTCACCTGCTCGCCCTCCAGGTTTTCCACATTTTCCTCCAGGGCGGCGATCAGCGCGGACACCTGGCCGGCCGCGCCCTCCAGGCGCAGCACCTCGTCCTCCGCCCGGCGGCGCTGGGCCTCCGCCGTCTCCAGCTCATACTGGGCAGCCGTCAGCTCCCGCTGCGCAGCCTCCTCCGCCTGTCGGGCCTTTTCCACCTGCTCGGCCATGGCCGCGCTGCGGCCGGCCAGCTTGGAAAGCTCCGCCGCCCGGCTCAGAACGCCCGCCGTGCGGGACACGGAGCCGCCCGTCATGGAGCCGCCCCGGTTGATGACCTGCCCGTCCAGGGTCACGATGCGGAAGGCGTTGCGGTATTTCCGGGCCATGGCGATGCCGCAGTCCAGATCCTCCGCCACCACGGTCCTGCCCAGGAGATTTGTGAAGATCCCGGCATAGCGGGCGTCATAGGTCACCAGGTCCACAGCCACGCCTACAAAGCCGAACTCGCTCTCCACGCCCCGCTCCCGGAGCCGCTCGCCCCGGATGGCGGTCAAGGGCAGGAACGTGGCCCGGCCGCCGTCCCGCTGCTTGAGGTAGCCGATAGCGGCCTTGGCATCCTCCTCCCGGTCCACCACGATATTTTGCAGTCCCGCGCCCAGGGCGATCTCAATGGCCAGGGAGTACTTTCCGTCTGTTTTCATCAGGTTGGCCACGGGGCCATGGATGCCCCGCAGGGTCCCCTTGGCCTGGCAGACCAGCTTCACCGCCTTGGAAAAGCCCTCGTAGTCCTTCTCCATCTCCCGCAGCAGCCGGATGCGGTTTTCCAGAGCGCCCGCGTCCATGGTCAGCTGCATGCGCTGCTCCGACGCGGCGGCGGCCTTTGTCGTCCGCTCCTCCATGCGCAGGCTGTGGCCGGCGATGATGTTGGCAGTCGCTTCCGCCTCATCCCTGGCGTTTTCCAGGGCCCGGCGGGTCTCCTTTTGCTGCTGCCGCCGCTGCGCCAACGTCTCCTGTGCGGCGGCACGGTCCTGCTCCACGGTCTCCAGCCGCTGGCGCAGCTGCTCGCTCTCCGCGGCGGCGGCGGCTTCCTCCGCCCGGGCGTCCGCCGCGGCGGCTACCGCCACGGCCTCCCGGCCCCGCAGGGCCTCCGCCTGGGACTGGGCCCCGCCGGCCTGGGCCGCAGCCTCCTGCGCCTGGGCCAGCAGTCCATCCAGCGTCTCGTTCAGCGCGGCCATCTGCGCTTCGATCTCCCGGGCCTGCGCCTCCTGCTCCTCCGCCTGGCGCACCAGGCCGCCGGAGCGGCTGGCCTGATCCGCCAGTTCCGCCTCCGCCCGGGCGATGTTCTCCCGGTGGTGGGCCACGTCGCTCTCCAGTACCGCCAGGGCGGATTCCTTCTCCTTTGCCCGGCCGTCCAGATCGGCAGCCTGCGCACGGACAGCCTCGATCTCCACGTCCTTTTCCCGCATACGTGCTCCGTACGCCTCTCCCTTGGCATACAGCTCGTCCAGCGCCGCGCGGGCGCTGTCCCGCTCGGCCTGGGCCGCCTGGAAATCCGATTCCAGCTTCCGGGCCGACGCTTTCAGCGCGTCCAGGTTCTCCATCCAAACGGAGATCTCCAGAAGACGCAGCTCATCCCGCAGCACCAGGTACTTTTTCGCCTTTTCCGCCTGCTCCCGCAGGGGCTCCACCTGCATCTCCAGCTCGGCGATCTTGTCGTTGATGCGCACCAGGTTCTCCTCGGTCCGCTCCAACTTGCGCTCGGCGTCCTCCTTGCGGTGGCGGAACTTGGAGATGCCCGCGGCCTCCTCGAAGATCTCCCGCCGCTCCCCGCTCTTGGCGGAGAGGATCTCGTCGATCTTGCCCTGGCCGATGATAGAGTACCCCTCCCGGCCCATGCCCGTGTCCATGAACAGCTCCGCCACATCTTTCAAACGCACGGACTGGCGGTTGATGTAATACTCGCTCTCCCCGCTGCGGTAGTACCGCCGGGTGACGGACACCTCCGTCTCCTCCATGGTGGGGAAGATGTGCTCGGTGTTGTCGATGACCAGCGTCACCTGTGCAAAGCCCACCTGGGAGCGCTTGGCGGTGCCGCCGAAGATCACGTCCTCCATTTTGGCGCCCCGCAGGCCCTTGGCACTCTGTTCGCCCATGACCCAGCGGATGGCGTCGGAGATATTGGATTTTCCGGAGCCGTTGGGCCCCACGATGGCCGTGATGTCCTCGCCGAAGTTCAACACGGTCTTTTCGGGAAAGGACTTGAAGCCCTGGATCTCCAATGCTTTTAAATACACGTTCCCACCTCTTGCCGATCTCCATACTATAACTAGAATACAATAGCAGAAAAAGCCCGGCATTTCAAGGAGAAATCCTAGAAATACCGGGCAAATCCGCCTGATGGGCCGCTTTTTTGGACGCGTGTGCTATGCCTGGGTCCCCTTTTGCTCCCGGATCTGCCGGTACAGGCACGCAAGGCCGTCGGAAAGGCCGCCCACCGCATCGATGATCCCCTTTTCCACAGCCTCCTCCCCGTAGAGGACGCTGCCCACGTCCGCGGCCATGTCGTCCTTTTTCAGCATGAGGGCCGTGAAGTCCTCCCGGCTGATGCGGCTGTGGCGGGAGACGAAGTCCACGATCCGGTCCTGAAGCCGCTGGAAGTAATTGTACGTCTGGGGCGCGGCGATGACCATGCCGCTCATGCGCACCGGATGGACGGTCATGGCGGCAGAGGGCACGGCAAAGCTGCGCCGGGCCGCCACCGCCAGCGGCACGCCGATGGAATGGCTGCCGCCCAGGACGATGGAGACCGTGGGCTTGGTCATGCCGGCGATGAGTTCGGCGATGGCAAGTCCCGCCTCCACATCTCCGCCCACGGTGTTGAGCAAAAACAGCACGCCGTCCACCTCCGCCGACTCCTCCAGCTTGGCAAGCAGCGGCAGCACGTGCTCATATTTGGTGGTCTTGGCTCCGGAAGCCGCGGCGCTGTGTCCCTCGATCTGGCCGATGATGGTCATGCAGTAGACGTTGCCGTGAGGCGTGCGGGTCATGGCAGAGCCGAAATCCACAATGTCCCCCGTTTCGTTTTCCTTCTCTTCCCCCGGCTGGGCCGGTTTGGTTTGTTCATCCATGCAGATCCCTCACTTTCTTGCCTAGCATCTGCATTTTTCCGAAAAGTACGCGCCGGACTTCCTTTTTTTCCGGGGATATGCTATATTGCATCATAGATGAAAATTCCCGGTTTTTGCCGGAGAGGGAGGTTCCTGCGCGTGAAAGGAAACAAACAGCGCATCGTGGTGAAGGTGGGTACCTCCACCCTCACCCACGACTCCGGGGCACTGGACCTGCGGAGTATGGAACGGCTGGTCCGGACCCTGGCTGATCTCCAGGGAGCCGGCAACGAGGTCATTCTGGTGACCTCCGGCGCCATCGCCGTGGGCACGGCCAAGCTGGGGCTTGCGGAGCGCCCCCGTGAACTGCGGATGAAGCAGGCGGCCGCCGCCGTGGGCCAGTGCCGCATGATGCACATTTACGACAAGCTCTTTTCTGAGTACAACCGCACGGTGGCCCAGATCCTGCTCACCGGGGACGACGTGGACGACCCTGACCGGGCAGAGCACCTGTCCGGCACGTTCTCGGCCCTGCTGGAGACGGGCACCATCCCCATCGTCAACGAAAACGACTCTGTGTCCTCGGCGGAGATCGAGACCGGGCACCACAAGGTCCTTGGCGACAACGACACCCTCTCCGCCATCGTGGCAAAGCTCTGCCAGGCGGACCTGCTGGTGCTGCTCAGCGACATCGACGGGCTCTACGACGCCGACCCCCGCTCCCACCCGGACGCACATCTCATCCACCAGGTGCGTGAGCTGACGCCCCAGATCCTGGAGATGGCCGGCGGCGCTGGCTCCTGGCGGGGCACCGGCGGCATGGCCACCAAGCTCTCCGCCGCCGGCATCGCCATGGGCGCCGGGTGCGACATGGTCATCACCAACGGCAAGCGCACGGAGGACCTCTACGGCATCGTGGAGGGCGCGGACATCGGCACGCGGTTTTTGGCCGCAAGATAAGGAGGCACGATCATGACCACACTGCAATCCCAGGGCGCCGCGGCCAAGGCGGCCGCCCGCACCCTTGCCACCGCCGGCACCGCCCAGAAAAACGCGGCGCTGGAGGCCATCGCCCGGGTACTGACGGAGTGCCGGGAGGCGTGGCTCGCGGCCAACGCCCAGGACGTGGCCGCCGCCAAAGAAGCCGGCATGCGTCCGGCCATGCTGGACCGGCTGACCCTGACGCCGGAGCGCATCGCCGGCATCGTGGACGGCGTGCGCCAGGTGGCCTCGCTGCCCGACCCCATCGGTCGGGTGGACAAAATGGAGACTCGCCCCAACGGTCTTATCATCGGACGGCGGCGGGTGCCGCTGGGCGTCATCGCCATCATCTTCGAGGCCCGGCCCAACGTCACCGTGGACGCGGCGGCGCTGTGCCTCAAGTCCGGCAACGCCTGCATCCTCCGGGGCGGCAAGGAGGCCATCCGCTCCAACCGCTGCGCCGCGGAGCTCATGCGCCGGGCACTGGAGGAGGCGGGCCTCCCCGCCGACTGCATCTCGTTGGTCCAGGACACCAGCCACGAGACCGCAAACGAGCTGATGCATCTGGACGGGTATGTGGATGTGCTGATCCCC
>CAUWEK010000091.1:0-7769 GCA_963557435.1 uncultured Dysosmobacter sp. | reverse complement strand
GACCGGGGATTTTATCGCTTATCCGGTTTGGATTAGCCGAAGTAGCGCTTCAGCAGGCCAGCGAAAGCCTTGCCGTGACGGGCCTCGTCGCGGGCCATCTCATGCACGGTGTCGTGGATGGCATCCAGGTTCAGAGCCTTGGCCTGCTTGGCCAGCTCGAACTTGCCGGCGGTAGCGCCGTTCTCGGCCTCGACGCGCATCTCCAGGTTCTTCTTGGTGGAGTCGGTCACGACCTCGCCCAGCAGCTCGGCGAACTTGGCAGCGTGCTCAGCCTCCTCATAGGCGGCCTTCTCCCAGTACAGGCCGATCTCGGGATAACCCTCACGATGGGCAACGCGGGCCATAGCCAGATACATACCAACCTCGGAGCACTCGCCAGCAAAGTTGGCGCGCAGGCCCTCGATGATCTCCTCGGGAGCGCCCTGGGCAACACCCACCACATGCTCGGCAGCCCAGCTCATCTCGCCCTTCTGCTCGGTGAACTTAGAGGCAGGAACACCGCACTGAGGGCACTTCTCGGGGGGATTCTCGCCCTCGAACACATAACCGCAAACCTGGCAAACCCACTTCTTCATAGTAAAGATCCTCCTTATGTTTTTCAATCGTCTGATCGTTTTTCGCTTAGTTCCCCTTGGGATGGTCTGAGTATAACAGTATATTCTAATGTTTTGAAGTTGCTTTTGCAACTTTTGAAAAGCTTTTCGAAAACTTCATTTTTCCATTCTGTGAAGATCTCCAATAGAGAGACCGGGATTGGCCCCAGGATCAGGCAGAGCACACAAAAAGCAGAGAGGCGGATGCCTCTCTGCTTTTTACAGATATAGAATGGATTACTCCTTCTCCGCCAGGGCCTTCGCCTCCGCGATAGCCTTCTCCTGGGCCGCAGGGGGGCAGTCCTCATAGCGGACGAAATGGAAGGTGAAGCTGCCGCGGCTCTGGGTCATGGCCCGCAGGTCGATGGCGTAGCTGCCCATCTCAGCCATAGGCACCTCGGCGGTGATCACCTGGCTGCCGTCGCCGGTGGGATCCATGCCCATCACGCGGCCCCGGCGCTTGTTCAGATCGCCGATGACGTCGCCCATGTAGCTGTCGGGCACGGTGACCTTCAGCTCACCCACAGGCTCCAGCAGCACGGGGTTGGCCTCGGGCAGCGCCGCCTTGTAAGCCAGCTGTGCGGCGGTCTTGAAGGCGATTTCAGAGGAGTCCACGGGGTGATAGGAGCCATCATACAGCACGGCTTTCAGGTTCACCACGGGATAGCCGGCCAGAGGACCGTGGACGCAGGCCTCGCGCAGGCCCTTTTCCACTGCGGGGAAGAAGTTCTTGGGCACGGAGCCGCCGAACACTTCCTCGGCAAAGACCATTTCCTCGGACTCGGGATTGGGCTCGAAGCGGATCCACACGTCACCGAACTGGCCGGAGCCGCCGGTCTGCTTCTTGTGGCGGCCCTGCTTCTGGACCACCTTGCGGATCTTCTCACGGTAAGGCACGCGGACGGGAGCCAGCTCGGCCTCCACGTTGAAGCGGCTCTTGAGCTTGCTGATGAGCACATCCACCTGCATGTCGCCGGCACCGGAGAGGACCATCTGGTGGGTCTCGGCGTTGTTGGTGACAGAGAAGGTGGGATCTTCCTCGTTCAGGCGGGCAAGGCCCTGGGCGATCTTGTCCTCCTGGCCCCGGGTCTTGGGCACGATGGCCACGGAATAGCAGGGCTCGGCGAAGGGGATGCTCTTGAGGGCCACCACCTTACGTGCGTCGCACAGCGTGTCGCCGGTCTTGACCTTGTCCATCTTGGCGATGGCGCCGATGTCGCCGCAAGAGAGCTCCTTGACCTCGGTGGCCTTCTTGCCCCGCATGACATACAGGCGGCCCAGCTTCTCGCTGGCGCCGGTGCGGGCGTTGACCATGCTCATATCCGGGGTGATGGAGCCGGAGAGCACCTTGACGAAGGAGTACTTGCCGTACTGGTCGGACACGGTCTTGAAGACAAACGCGGTGGGCACGCCGCCGGGAGAGACCACGAACTCCTCGGTCTCGCCGTCGGCACGGGTGGCCTTGTGATAGTTGCCCTCCATGGGGTTGGGCAGCAGATCCACGATGTTGTCCATGAGCATGAGGGAGCCCATGCAGTTGACGGCGGAGCCGCACAGCACGGGGAACAGGCTCAGCTCCCGGACGCCCTGGCGCAGGCCCTGGATCATCTCGGCGTAAGTGAAATCCTCGCCGCCGAAGAACTTATCCATGAACTCCTCGCTGGTCTCGGCCACGGATTCCTTGAGGGCATCATTGAACTCGGTGATGACATCCACCTTGTCCTCGGGCACGTCGATCTCCACACGCTTGAGATCCTGCATCTCATAGGCGCGCTTGTTCAGCACGTCGATCAAACCGGTGACATGCTTGTCCTCGTCCCAGATGGGCACCACCAGCGGCGCGATCTTCTTGCCGAAGCGCTCACGCAGGGCCTCGAAGGTGGCGTTGTAGTCACTGTTGTCCTCATCGGTCTTGGAGATATACAGGAAGCGGGGCATATTGCGCTCTTCGCAGTATTTCCACGCCTTCTCCAGGCCAACGGACACACCGTCCTTGGCAGAGCAGACGATGATGGCGGCGTCAGCGGCACGCAGGGCCTCCATCACCTCGCCGGCAAAGTCGAATGCGCCCGGGGTATCCAGCACATTGATGCGGCAGCCCTTGTACTCCAGGGGCGCCACGGCGGTGGAAAGGGAAATCTGACGCTTGATCTCCTCGGCGTCGTAATCGCACACGGTATTTCCGTCAGCCACACGGCCCATGCGGTCGATGGCGCCGGTAATATACAGCAGGCTCTCCGCCAGGGCGGTCTTACCGTTTCCGCTGTGACCCAGCAGACAGACGTTGCGGATGTTTTGTACAGAATAGCTCATGATCTTTCCACTCCTTATGTTAGTGCTGTTGCAAGCGCCCCGGCGGTACGCCGGGCCGCAGATCGGCTCCGATGACGTATGTCAGATCGCCTAATGTAGAAATTATACAACGGACAGCCGGGCAATACAACTAAAATTTTGGCAGGTTCCACATTTTGGGCAGGAAGGAGAAAAAGACCGCAAAATTTTGGAGGCTTGGGTAAAAAGGGAGCGCCGCGGGAGAGCCTCCCGCGGCGCCTGAACAGATCTTCAATAACGGCCCACCCGGTCCGACATCACCAGCACCGGCAGTACCCACAGCAGCAAAAACGCCACCAGGGACAGCGGCGTCAGCAGCCGGTATTCTCCCAGGGAGGTCAGGTAAAAGGCCAGCAGCGTGCCCAGAGCGCTTCCCAGCAGGGAAAGCCCCGTGCACCGGCGGGCGGCGGAGCACATGCGGCGGCTGCCCACCACCGCCTCGGCATAGGGCAGCAGCCCCTCCCGCAGCAGCAGCGCCCGGGGCGCGCCCCGGTCCAGCTCCGCCTCGCTGAGGGCCACCCGGGTGCTCAGATCCGGGTACTCCACCTTCACCTTCTTATAGAACTTGCGGTGCAGCAGCCCCGGCGTGATATTGGGATCCCGGGAGGCCAGAATGGGCATCATACGGCTGCGGCGGATCATCCGCAGGGCAAAGTCCACATTCTCCGAGGCATTGTACTTCACGGCGAACACCGCCGCCAGCTGCCGGTCCACCGCCAGAAACACGCCGGTTTTCAAATTGATGTTGCCCGGCAGGCGCACCTCCATTTTGCGCATGAAGGAGGCCGAGCCCATGAGCACAGACTCTCCCCGGATGGTGGCGGAGTAGCCGCCCTCCTCATAAAAGCTGAAATCACAGGCATTTTCGCGCCGCGCGCCTTCACTGCGGCACAGGTCGTCAAACAGGCGCTCCAATCCGCAGCCGGCACAGCGGGCCATGGCAGCGGCGTAGCCGTACACCTTAGGCAGCTCCTCGCCGAAGGTCTTGACGCCGTTGAGCTGCATGGTCCCCGGCGGAAACAGGTCCGCGTCCGTGACGATGAGCCCCCGGCGGGCGCTGATCTTCTCCGCGCCCTGCCAGCCCGCCACGGCGCAGCCGGCCTTTTGCAGGTGACGGCTCAGGCGGGAAAAGGGCAGGCTCCAACTCAGCGGCAGGGCAAAAGTGGCCCCGGCCGCCAGGATGGCGGACCAGTTCAAAAGGAAGTCCCCGCCCCGGCCCTGGCCCAGGGAGCTCAGGCCCGCGAACACCAGCGACCCCACCGCCACGATGGGCAGCAGCGCCGTCTGCCACAAGGTGGGCATATCGTCGCTTTTAAAGGTATTGTAGAAGCCCCGCACCGCGCCGCTTTGCTTGCAGGCGCCCTGATCGGTCTCCGTCACCAGGTAGGGCGGCTCATCGTCCAAAGCCGCCGTGCGCATGGTCTCATAGCGTCCCTGGCTGAGACGGCTGAGTCCCCACTGGGCAAAGGCCAGGGCCGTGCAGGCCGCGGCGGCATAGGGGGTGACGGCGGTGCGCTCCGGCAAGAGCATGGCCGCCACGCAGTCCCCGGCGCACACCAGCACGGAAAGGGTGATGAGCACCTCCGCCGTGCAGCGGTGCCGGCGCAGCTGATGCAGCGCCCGGGAAAAGACCTGACGGCACAAAAGCGCCGAGAGGATCAGGCAGCCCAGCAGGGCCGCCGCCCGGTTGGCAAGGGCATCAGACCACCAGGGGATCACCAGTCCGTAGGCCTCCGCCGCCAGCGTCACCACAGGCACCAGCGCCATGGCGAAGGCCGCAGGCACCGTGCTGCGGTGGCTCCGCCATGCCCGGCCGCAGGCCTCCGCCACCTCCGCAAGCTCCGGCTCCGGCGGTTCCTCCGGCTCCGGGGGCTCTTCCGGCGGCTGCGGGATCTGCTCCGTCTCCTCCAGTCTACGCCGGGAGAACAGTCCCAGCTTGGGCCGGATGAGCGGTTCCCGGCGCTCCTCCTCCATCACCGCGTCCACGGTGCTGCCCACCACTTCCTCCAAGGAGATGGGGTGGGGCGAACGGGGCAGCGCCTCCTCCAGAGGGACCTCCTCCGGCGGCTCCGGCTCCTCCGGTTCTTCCTGCGGGGATTGGGCTGCATGTCCCCGGTGCATACCGGGGAACAGGATGCGCTTATGTCCCCGGCGTGCGGGCTTTTCCGCAGGCGGCGCCTCGGGCGGCTCCGTCTCCTCCGGCGGCTCTTCCGGGGCGCCGTCAGGGGACGGGGCGCGCTCCTCCTGCGCCGCAGGCTCCGCCGCCCGGACCTGTTCCTCCGCCTCGGCGCTTATGGTGCGCTCCACGTCCCGCAGGATCTTCTGCTCCCGGCTGGTGCCGTACTCGGCCAGGATCTCCTCCAGGGAGAAGTCCCCGTCGGCAGGCACATCCGTTCCGTCCAGCATGGGATCATATGGAATTTTTTCATGGTCCTTTGACGTCATGGGTCTTCCTCTTTAAGATGCGTTGATACCTGGGTGCGCGGATGAACGGGCTTATGCAAGCCGCTGGCGCACCGCCTCATAAAGCAGAATGGCCGCGGCGGCCGACGCGTTGAGCGAATCCAGCTTCCCGCTCATGGGGATGCTCACCAAAAAATCGCAGTTTTCCGCGGCCAGGCGGGTCATGCCGTCGCCCTCGCTGCCGATGACGATGGCCGCGGGACCCTTGAGGTCCGCCTCGTAGAGTCCGGTGGTGCCGCCGGCAGCGGTGCCGAACACCCACACGCCCTGCTTTTTCAGGTCCTTCAGCAGTGCCGGGATATTGGGCACCCGGGCCACGGGCATATGGGCCACAGCGCCGGCGGAGGTCTTGGCCACCACAGCGGTGAGTCCCGCGCTGCGGCGCTTGGGGATGATGACCCCGTGGGCGCCGGCACAGCAGGCCGTGCGGATGATGGCGCCAAGGTTATGGGGATCGGAGATCTCGTCGCACACCACCAGCAGGGGGTTCTCCCCCTTATCCGCGGCGGCGGCAAGCATGCTCTCCACGCTCACATACTCCCGCACGGCAGCCAGGGCGATGACGCCCTGGTGGGCGTGGGTACGGCTCATGGCGTCCAGCTTGCGCTTGTCCGCCTCCACCACCACCGTCCCGGCGGCGCGGGCCTTGGAGGCAATGTGGCCCAGGGTCTTGTCCGTATCCCCCTTCTGGAGATAGATCTTGTCAATGACGGTGCCGGAGCGCAGCGCCTCGATGACGGCGTTGCGTCCTTCGATGATGCCGTCCGCCTCGGCGGACAGGCTGTCTTTTCTCTGTTCGTCCATACGCGCTCTCCACAATCAAAAGTTTTTCGACATTCAGGTTGTAGTATACCATAGAAGCCGGGCACAATAAAGCTTAATTTACAGAAACTTCATCAAAAAGCCGTGCCTTGTTCTTGTGAGTTTCCAAGTTCTGTGGTATACTGCGTTATAATTTTGGAGCCTTGCCAACCCTGAAAGGAGTTCGCCATACATGAATCCAAACGACAACAAAAACAATCACAGCGGCGGAAAGGGAAGCAGCAACTGGCGGGGGATCTTGTCCCTGGTCTGCTGGGCCCTTCTTTTGACCATCATCATCAATTCCGCCACCGCGTACCTGGGCAGCGCCGGACACCAGGCCTCCTCCGTGACGCTGGAGTACAGCCAGTTCACGGACATGGTCAAATCCGGCGACGTGGAATACGTGGAGTTCAGCAACAGCGAGAACATCCTGCTCATCACCCCGGAAGAAGGCTATGTGTACACCGATCCCCAGGGCGTGACCTACACCCGCACAAAAGACGGCTACACCTTTACTGACCCCACAGGAAAGCAGCAGGTGACAAACCTGAGCTTTTTCACTGTGCAGATCCAGTCCAACGACGAAGTGGTGGCCCTGCTGGAGCAGTACAGCGTCCAGTATAACCAGCCCTATCAGGCCCAGCTCAACCCGCTGGTGAGCGCCTTCATCGAACTGGTGCTGCCCTTCGTGATCTTGATGCTCATGTTCTCCCTGATCATGCGCTGGATGGCCAAAAAGGGCGGCATGGGCGGTATGGGCGGCCTCGGCGGCGTGGGCAAGGCCAACGCCAAGGTCTATATGGAAAAGTCCACCGGCGTCACCTTCAAAGACGTGGCCGGCCAGGATGAGGCCAAGGAGTCCCTCACCGAGATCATCGACTTTTTGCACAACCCCCAGAAGTACACGGAGATCGGCGCAAAGCTGCCCAAGGGCGCGCTGCTGGTAGGCCCTCCGGGCACCGGCAAGACCCTTCTTGCCAAGGCCGTGGCCGGCGAGGCAAACGTGCCCTTCTTCTCCATCTCCGGCTCCGACTTTGTGGAGATGTTCGTGGGCGTGGGCGCATCCCGCGTCCGGGACCTCTTCAAGGAGGCCAGCAAGGTGGCCCCCTGCATCGTGTTCATCGACGAGATCGACACCATCGGCAAATCCCGCGACAACCGCATGGGCGGCAACGACGAGCGGGAGCAGACCCTCAACCAGCTGCTGGCGGAGATGGACGGCTTTGACCCCACCAAGGGCATCATCCTGCTGGCCGCCACCAACCGCCCCGAGGTGCTGGACCAGGCGCTGCTGCGTCCCGGCCGCTTCGACCGGCGGATCATCATTGACCGGCCCAACCTGGCCGGCCGTCTGGCCACGCTCCAGGTGCACACCCGCAACATCCGGCTGGCCGAGGACGTGAACCTCAAAAAGGTGGCTCTGGCCACTGCCGGCTGCGTGGGCGCCGACCTTGCCAACCTGGTCAATGAGGCGGCCCTCCGGGCCGTGCGCAAGGGCCGCAAGCTGGTGACCCAGGAGGACCTGCTGGCCGCCTTCGAGCTGGTCATCGCCGGCACGGAGAAGAAGGGCAGCGTCCT
>CAUWEK010000090.1:0-7907 GCA_963557435.1 uncultured Dysosmobacter sp. | reverse complement strand
ATGCTCTTGGCGGCGCTGGTAACGGAGGAAACCGCCTTGTTTTTGAACGCCACCACGCTGCGGGTGGCGCTTTGCATCTCTCTGGAGACGCCCTGGGTGTTCCGGGCCGCGCGGATCAGCCCGCCGGACATGTTGTCCCGGAGATTCAGGATGGTATTGATGACTCTATTCGACACTCCGGTCACCTCCCGGCAAGATCTTGGAGATTCCCAGAGCCACCGCCTGGCTCATGAGCTCCGTCATTTCCTCGTAATACAGCGCCCGCGCCCCCTGCAAAAAGGCGATCTCCGCCGCGCTGGCGGCCGCCAGGGCATCCAGGGGGACGCCCCGGGCGGCATAGAACGCCAAAAGGCCCAGCAGGGAGTCGCGGGCGATCAGTTTTTTACCGTATCCAGCGCCGGATCTTTCGGCTGCTCCGCCTCACCAGGCTTTGCCGCGTCAGGGAGCAGGCCCATAAACCGCAGCGCCTGGCCGCCCAAGGCATCCTGCTCAGACAGGGAGAAAAGCGCATCTACGATGCTCATGGGGTCCTCCGCCACGCCCAGCTCCTCCTGGAGCTTGCGGTCCTGGAGCTGGGGGCAGACGGTATAAATGGCGTGATTGCCGCACTCCAGCGCCTCCAGCGCCCCGCCGGCCGACATCAGCTCACCGTAGAGCTCCAGCACCGCGTTTTTGGGCGGCATCCGGGCCTCCAGCGCCATGTCGCTGCCGGGGATGGACAGCATCCCCACCTTCAGCTTGTCCGCCTGGCGCTGCTCCCGCTTGGCGATCAGCGCCTCAAATGTGATCCGCTTGCTCATTCGATGGCCTCCAGGTTCTTGTATTTTTCCGCCTTAAAGGGGAGCTCTCGCTCCACCGCCTTCTTGGCCTCGATGTTGGCCAGCGCCACCTCGGTGAACACCACGCCGGACACGCTCCACCGCTCCGCCTGGCGGGTGGCGGGGTTGGTCAGGGAGGTCATCAGCACGATGTCGGGCATGATGCCGGTGCGATACCCCTCCGCAATGGCCACCTCCAGGGCGCTGTCTGCCTTTTTCCCGGTCAGCGTCCCCTCCACGGCATAGCCGTTGTAAATGGGGAACGTACCGTAATCACCGCAGAACGTGGCATCCTCAAAGTCGCCGGTGACCTTCACCTCGATTTTGGTGGCCAGCGTCTCCCGCTGCCCGTTGATAAATACCTCGCTGCACGAGCCGTGCAGCACCTTTGCCTGTTTACCCATATTGCCTCCTTACACCAGCGTCACGTCAAATGTCAGGCTCCCCATGGAGCCCAGGATCTGCACGTCCCCCGCCAGGAATACCGTCCGCTTGAAGGGCGTGGCCCGGACAGTGGCGTCGTCCCAGTCCGCCGCCTCGGTTTTGCCGGCGCCGATCCAGGCATTGCGCTGGGCAGCCGTGTCGATGTCCGCCCGGTTGTTGTGGTCCGGGTTCAGGATGTTCTCCGCCGCCAGGCCCTCAAAGTAGTAGTTGATGGCGCTGACCAGCAGCATCTGGTTTGCCCGGCTGTTGCGGTACTGGCCCAGGTACTCGTCCCGGAACGTGCGGGTGATGTCGTCCCGCATGAGGTCCATGGCCTCCACCGTCTCGATGTACTTCATATCCTCGGTCTTGGTGGAGCCGTCGGTGGTAGTCATGGAGTTGACATCCACGCCCACCCGGACCTCATCGTCATCATTGATGAGGATAAACTTGCCCGCGCCCACCACCGTGTCGGGATCTTCCGGCACGCTGACATGGCTGAGGTTGGGACACAGCTTGTTGGTGGCGCCACGCACCACATTGCAGGACGCCAGCAGACCCGCCAGGGAAGCGCAGTATTTCTCGCCGGTGACCTCGCCCCGGGCATCGGCAAAGGTTACCTTTTCGTTTACGAAGTTCACCACGTGCATGGAGTCCGGCGGCGTGGTGTTGAAGCAAAGCGCCTTCCAGCTCTTCCCCTCGGCCTCCCTGGCCTTGATCCAGCTGGCAAGCTCCGTCCAGTCGTCGCTCTTCCCCTCTGCGAAGGTGATCCAGCCCGTTTTTTCGTACTGGGTGAAGATTGCCTCTGCATCGGAGAGCTTTTTCTCCGCTCCGATCTTGACCACGCTGACCCGCAGCGGCCCGAAGGAAAGGGCGTCTTTGATGTACTGCTGATTGTCCGCCGTAAACTCCTTTGCGCTTACCTGGGTGGCGTCGCCGTACTGGAAAAACGCCCCGCCGGTGCCCGGCGTATCGTCCCGGACGATCAGCACCACGATGCCCCGCTCGCTGCGCTGGATGAACGACGTGGCCAGCTGCTTGAATGTAATGATAATTTTCGGCAATGTTACTGCCATTTCACATTCCCTCCCTGTATTCCAATGTTTCCATGGGTTCCCCATCCGCCTCCGGGATGGGCTCGGTAAGCGTCAGATCCAGCGTGGCCACCAGAACGCCGTCCGTCACCGTAAAGGAGACACCCTCGTCGATGCCGATATACGTGTCCTCCACGGTGATCCCGTCCAGGAACGCCTCGCCAATGGCCTGACGCACCGCCAGATTCTCCAGCTTGGGGCGGTCTTTGTCCGAAGCAAAATAGTAGAGCCGGAAAGTGACGGTCCGCTCACGGCCGGAGGCAAGGAGCCTGGCCTCCGCGCCGTCCTCCAGCTCCACCTTGCCGCTGGGCCGGATGATGGGGGCGGAGACATCCTCCGCCAGCAGCGGCGCGCCGGTCCCGGCCGCCTCCAGGGCCTGCCGGTAAAACGTGCAAACCGCCTTGTTGAGTGATTGCAGCGAGATCACAGGTTCCGCACCTCCCTGTCCAGGAAGTCGTCCACATCCGTCAGGTACTGCGCCTCAAATTCCGTGCCGGCAATCTCAAATACATGGTGGCCCGGCACAAATCCGACCTCCCGACCGTCATGGGTCACCATGCGGTGGCCATCTTCAATGAGGTGGGCATGGGGCGCCGTGGAATAGACCCGCACAGCCTGGGCGCCGTTGTACTGATAGACCTTTCCCCGCTTGATGGACTTGAGATAGTTGCCGGTCTTTCGTCCCAGCGTCCGGGCTCTGCGCAGCGTCTTGTTTTTGAGCTTGGTGCCCTCCTTGCGCATAAATGCCTTTTGCTGCCGCTGAAACTGCTGCGCAGAGCGCTGCATGTTCCGGGCAAAGCCATCCAGCTCCGTCACATCAAAAACTCTGGACGCCATTTTCCACCACCAGCCTTACAAAGAGATCTACAAAACCGCCGTCGCGGTAATTGGGGTAAAAATACCGCACCTCATAGTCCTGGCCCCGATAGCGCAGCCGCAGGTCTGTGCGCAGCTCCGGGATGGAAGCGCGGCGCACACTCACCCGGTGGGTCACCTCCACCCGCTCCATATCGCCCTCCAGGGCCTCCGTCCGGCCGGTAGTGGGAACGATCCTGGCCCACACTTTCCGCTCCGTCTCGTAGGTGTAATATTCCTCCCCCAGGGCGTTTTCCGCTTTGACCCTGCGCAGCACTTCCACTCGACTGCGCAGGTCCCCAGCGCTAATTTTTCCCATATTTTTCCTCCTATTTTTGATTTTCCTCTTGACAAATGCGCATTAAATACGTATAATATAATCAAGAAGAGGGGGTGCAAAGTGAAACAAAAAGACCTGTTGAATCGCTTCCGGGCCAAAGGATGGTGGGTCCTCCGGGAAGGAGGAAACCACATCATCATGACCAACGGGAAAGACATCGAGCCAGTCCCGCGGCACAAAGAGATCAACGAACAAACCGCCAAATCAATCATTCGCAGGCGCGGGCTGTGAAAACAGCCCGCCGCCTGGAAGGAGGAAATATATGAAACTCGCGTATCCCATCGTTTTGACTCCTGCGGAAAACGGATACTCCGTGTATGTCCCCGATCTGGACATCAACACCGAGGGGGATTCCCTGGCCGACGCCATTGCAATGGCATCGGACGCTATCGGTCTGTGGGGGATCACCAAGCAGGATATGGGCGGCCAGATTCCCGCGCCGTCTGAAACCCTCCCCGCATGCAGCAGCGGCGAAACCGCCGCTTACGCGCTGGTGGACTTCGACGCCTACCGCCGGGCCAACGATATGCGCACCGTGCGCAAAAACGTCACGCTGCAAAGTTGGCTCAACGATATGGCGGAAAAAGCCGGCATCAACTTCTCCCAGGTCCTCCAGGAAGCGCTCAAGCAGCGCCTGGGGGTCACCGACCGCTGAGCCGCCCCTCTCTGCCGCCCCGGAATTTTCCGGGGCGGCTTTTTCATGTGTCAGAATCGGACACCGGCAGCTCCGTCAGCTTGAGCTGGGTGAGCATCCGGCGCAGCACAGGGTTGTCGTTGACACTTCCCTCCGTCTGAGCGCCCCGCCGGTCGTAGCCGTCCAGCACCAGGGCGCAGATACAAAGGTCGTATTGCGCCCGCCGGGGCGTCCCCTCCTTGGGCTCCCGAATGCCCGCCTGCTCCATGTAGCTCACCGCCGCGTCATGGAGTCCCTGGAGGAGGAGCTCCTCCCCATCCTCCAGGGTGTCGATCCGGCAGTAGGCCATCAGGCGGGCTTTTACCGCATCATCCATGACTCACCTCCGGCATCAGCCGCCGATGGTGCCTACCACGAAGCCCTTGTCCACGATCAGGTTGCCGCCCACAAAGACGTCGCCCAGGATGGCATACATCCGCTCCACCGCCTTGACGGACTCATCGATCCGGATGGTGTAATCGCCGAACAGGCCCACCTCGAAGTTGAACGGATCACCGTAGAGGATCTTGGTATCGCCCACCGCTTTCACCAGGTCGTAGGGCAGCACCACACCGCCGTCGGTAATGACGCCGCTGTTGGGGTTGGTGGCGTCAGGGGTAATGGTCAGCAGGCGGCGTTTTTCGTTGGTGCCCCGCAGAGCGCCCAGCGCCTTCAGGTTTGCCTTGGTCAGCAGCAGCCGGGCACCGGCGCCCATGGCCTCGTCGCTGCCGTAGGCAAAATACAGGGTGTCCAGGGTATTCACGTCAATGGCGCTGCCCAGGGAAGCCTCCGCAAAGATGTTCGCAGCAGCCTTATTTTTTGCATTGGTAATGCCGAAGAACGTGGGCGTGGAAGGATCATCGCCGTTAACGATCAGTGCCGCCAGATTCCGGCGCAGGGCCCGCATGGCCATGCCGGAGATCTTGTCGTAGTAGCTGGCAGGAGACAGGCGGGCGATATTGCGGTCCACATAGGAGGTCACGCTCAGCTCATAGGGCTTGATCTCCGCCACGCCGAAGGTGGGATCGGTGGAGGCCGTGCGGGCCGTGCCGGCCGTCTCGCTCACCTTCCCGCCCTTGGCATCCAGCTCCGTGATCACATAGGGCTCCTGGAAGGCGCCCATGCCGGTCATATCCATCACCCGCACCCGGTCTACGATGGAAGGGACCACATTGCCCAGAGGATCGTGGATGGTGGAGCCGGCACCGGTGGGCTCCACGATGGTGCCCGTGGCCAGGGTGATCTGGTTCATGGCCCGGCGCACCTCCGTGGCGCTGAAGGTCACGCTGTCTCCCCGCATCAGTGCGGAGACACGCTCGTGGGCCATGTCCTCCAGCTCAGATCCGGTGGGGCCGGGAGCCGCCATCATCTGACGGTCCTGCTCGTCAACCAGGGCTTGCACGTCCTTGATCTCGGCGTTGAGATTGTGGATCTGCTCCATGAGGCTCTGGTACTCGGACTTGTTTTCCGCGTCCAGAGCTTCCTCGGCCTTTTTCAGCAGGCCGGCACGCTGGTTGATGAGGTTGTAGAGCTTCTGCTTCATTGTTTTGTCCTCCAATCAAAATCTGTTTTTTTCCAGGTCCAGACGGGCAGCAAGCCGCCAGTCCATTCCGGTATTCTGAGGTCTGCGCTCCGGCGGCGCCGATGGATTTGCCCGGTCGTAGGCTGCCCGCAGAGCGGTGATATCCGGCAGGCCGAAGGCGTTGGCCAGGCTGCCGGGACGCATGGTCTGTCCGTCCTCCTGGCCCAGGATCTCATCCACCAGGCCATGGTCCAGCGCGTCCTGGGCGGTGAGCCAGGTCTCCGTGCTCATCATCCGCCGCAGCTCCGCCCGGTCACTCTTGCCTTTGGCCTTGAGCTCATAGGCGTTGAGGATGGCCTCCCGGGTGGCGTCCAGCATACCGATGGATCGCTGGTGCTCCGTACGGTCTCCTTCCGTGGTAGTACTGGGCAGGTGCATCATCATCTGCGCCACCGGGGAGATGGCCACCGTGCCGCAGCCAAGGCACAGATAGCTGGCGGCAGAAGCCGCAAGGCTCTGGATCTCCGCCCGCGTGGGGATGGAGCAGCTGCGCAGGATGCTGTACATCTCGCTACCGGCAAAGACAGAGCCGCCGGGAGAGTTGATCTCCAGCACCAGCTCCTCTCCCTGGGGATTTTGGGCGATGGCGTCCCGCACCTGTTCCGGGGAGAAAGCCCGATACCCAAACCACTCATAGATCCACCGGTCCTCGTCCGAGGACACGATGCCATTCAGGGTCACTCTCATGTCGTTCCTCCGTTTCGGTTCAAACTCAGCTCCACCCACTTGGAGAGGGGCACATAATTCAGCGAGGCCAGTCGCTCGTCTCCGCCCTCCACATCCGGCATGTCCTCCAGCCGGTTGATGTCGTTGACAGAAAAGACGCCGATCTCCCGCATGTTCTTGTACCAGGCGCTGCGGGCGGCATTGTCGCCCCGCAGCTCCGCCATCATGTTGATCCGCAGCTCCAGGCCGGCAGAGATCTGATCGGCGAACAGCATCTTCCAGGTCTGCTCCTCCTCGTACTGGGTAACGATGGGGTGCAGGGTGGAGACCACGTACTCGATGGCGTTTTGCTCATTGGAGCTGTATGCCTGCTTGCCTTCCTGGAGCTTGTAGAGGGGGATTCCGAAATACCGGGCAATGTCCCGGATGGCCACCTCCTGGCTCTCAATGAACTGGGCGTCCTTGTTGGTGAGGCTCACAGGCTTGTATTCCAGGCCGTAGTCCAGGATGGCCAGACGGTTTGCATTGGTAGGCCCGGCATGAATCCGCTCCCACTCCCGCCGCAGGAGATCCTTCCGGCCGATCATCTTGTCCGGGTTTTCGGGGTCCTGTACCCGGCCGGAAAGATCCGCCTGTGTCTGCAGCACGCCGCCGGGCTGTGCGCCGTTTTCGTAATAGCGCAAGTCATGCTGCTGCCTTGCCCTGGCCGCAGTAATGACCTCCGCCGCCCGCTGCAGCACGGAGATGCCGTTCACTCCATCGCGGGACGCGCCCTTGTAGTGGTTGACATCGGCATCGGGGAGCGTGAACACACTGCCGGCCACGGGATCGCGCACATTGTGCCATACATGCCCGGCAGTGTCCCGCCAGGTGTAGACCAGTTCCCCGGGCAGGGGGATCAGCTCCACGATCTGCGCCGTATAGGGGTCCCGCCGAATCCAGTCATAGCTGTTGCCCCGGGTCAGACGGCTGGACTCCAGCAGCTTTTTCCGCACAGACGGCGTCATGGCCTCGTTGGGCCGGACGTTGAGCAGCCGCAAAATCGGCAGGTCCACCCGCTCACGGGTCACACGGTCCACGCAGTAGGTGGGGAGTTTGGCCATGGAGTCCGAAAGGATCTCAATGCACCGGTCCACGGCGCTGAGCTTTCTGGCTGCCGTCTCGCTGGTATCTGCTGCAGCGGGGGAATATCCGGCCGCCGTCAAGGAGCTGACCGTCACGGCGTTGCGCATACCGGAAGGCGACCGGGCCACCGCCCGCAGTCCATCGCGGATGCTCATGCCTTACCACCTCCCAGGCAGCTAAGAACGGCCCCCGCCAGCAAAAAGGTGCCTGCGGCAATGACGCCGGCCGGCAGATAGATCATCCCGGCGCCCAGGCTCACCAGAGCCGCCCCGGCTGTCATCATAAGCTCCGTGGCGTAGGCCGCCACCCCGTCTTTCAATGCCTTCATGGA
>CAUWEK010000089.1:0-7982 GCA_963557435.1 uncultured Dysosmobacter sp. | reverse complement strand
CCTACGTCATCGAAACGCTGGCGGAGTGGAAGGACGTGACGCCGGAGGAGATGGCGGACATCGCCCTGGAAAACGGCAAGCGATTGTACGGATTGGAGTGAGCAGAATGAAAGGGGCGGCTATCTTGCTGGCGGTGCTGCTGACCGGCTGCGCCGGAGATATTTCCGCCGACTTGCCGGAGACCGTCCCGGCAGAGCCGCTCTCCGCCCCCGCCGTGGTGACGGAGGGGCGGCCCTGGACGGAAGACGGGGAATTGCCCACGGAGCTCCGGGGGCTGCGGGACTGGGAGCAGGCGGCGGAGCCGGTGGCCCAGCTGGCCCGGACGACGGACGCGGCCCTCTACGGCCTGGCCGGCGGGGAGGACCGGCTCCTGCTGCGGTGGGGAGACGCCCTGGCGGAATTCGACTGGCCCTACCGGACGCCCCGCACCGTGGATCCCCGGCTCTGGCAGGTGGATGCTGACGGCGACGGCGCCGGGGAACTGGCGGTGGTCTGCTATTCCGGCAGCGGCACCGGGGTCTCCATCGAGCAACTCCATATCGTGGAAAAAAATGAGGACGGGACCCTGCGCGATCATTGCTTTCCCAATGATTTGTGGCAGGAGCAGTTTTCCCGGAAACTGTCTGTCCAGACAGCGGAAGGCCGAGTATTTGCTGTTTTGGGCCGGGAGCTCTGTGATATCAGCGAAGAGCTGGATTTCCTGGACCCTGATTTGATCACAGGCATGGACACCGGCAACACCATTGGTTTTCGTGTGGAAGACGGAAGGATCTGCTGCCTGGGGACCGCCAGGATCACAGCCGAAGGCTACGCCGACGGATGGTATGTGGCGGGACTCTCTGCGGATGTATCTTATAAGGACGGAGTATTTACATTGGATCATTTTCATCTGGACAGCTTGGATTGATGATATAAGGAGTGAACACCATGGAAAAGGGCTTTACCATCACCTATGAATACGGGGACAATCTCTATGTGAACCCCACCAACCGCTGCAACTTCAACTGCGAGTTCTGCCTGCGCCACAACGCCTCCGGCGGCAGCATTTATACCCATAACCTTTGGCTCAAGCGGGAGCCCACGAAAGAAGAACTTCTGGAGTCCATCGAGGGCCGGGACCTGACGAAATACCGCCAGCTGGTGTTCGTGGGCTTCGGAGAGCCCACCTACCGCTTCGACGACATCTGCTGGGTCATCGACCAGATGAAAGCCCACGGCACCAAGATTTTCACCCGCATGGACACCAACGGCACCGGCAGCGTCATCAACGGCCGGGACATCGCCCCGGAGTTTGCGGGGCGGTTTGACATGGTGTCCATCTCCCTGAACACGGACACGGCAGAAAAGTACGACGCATTGTGCCACCCCAACTTCCCCGGGGCCTACGAGGCCATGCTGGACTTTGCCCGGCGGGTCAGGGCCTATGTGCCCACGGTGATGATGACCGTGGTGGATACCATCCCACCAGAGGAGATCGAGCATTGCCGCAGGATCTGCGAGGAGGACGTGGGCGCCACCTACCGGGTGCGGGCGTACATCAAGGAATAAAAAAGGACGCCGTTCGGCGTCCTTTTTCTTTACAGCATGTGCAAAAGCTCGATCTGCTCGCCGGAGGGGCCGGTGAAAAACCAGTTTTCCAGTCCGCCGAAGAGATGGGGCAGCACCACCTTCTCCTCCGTCATGAACGTATCCACCCCGGCCTCCCGGAGCACGGCGGCAGCCGCGTCCACGTCACGGACGTACACGGCGATGTGGGGGATGTTGCCCTCGGTCATGGGGGCGGGGACGGGGGACTGGATCAGCTCCAGCGTGGCCCCGGCGAAGTCCACCAGCGCCAAAAGCTTGTCCCCGTCCGGCGTGGGGATCACGTCCTTTTTTTGCAGCGTGCCGCCGATGCGCTCGTAAAAGCGGATGCTTTCTTCCATATCCCGGGTGTGGACGGCGATGTGGCCCAGACCCTCGTAAAGCTCCTTGCAGTTCATAAAAATGCCTCCCTGCGCGCCGGTAAGCGCGCGTTGATTTTCCCCATCATAGCACAAATGCCGCCGGAGGGAAACGGAAAATGCAAAAAAGCGAAAAAATTTTGAAATTTTTCTTGACATTTTCCGTTGTTGCTATATAATAATAAGGCTCGCAGTCTGCGGGCATATCCTTGCTCTCATCTTCGAATGAGGGCCATTTGTCCAAAAGGAGGTGCAATCATGGCAAAGGTTTCTGCCAATTATGAGGTCGTTTACATCATCGACCCTGCACAGGGGGAAGAGGGCATCGCCGCTCTGGTGAACAACTTCAAGACCCTGGCTGAGCAGAATGGTTCCGCTGTTGAGGTGGAAGAGTGGGGCAGCCGCAAGCTGGCCTATCCCATCAACTTCAAGAACGATGGCTACTATGTGCTGATGAGCTTCACCAGCGAGCCTTCCTTCCCGAAGGAGCTGGATCGTAAGCTGCGGATCACCGACGGCATCATGCGTTCCCTGATCGTCTGCAAGGGCGAATAAGGAGGCATTTTCATGCTGAACAAGATCATTCTCATGGGTCGGCTGACCCGTGACCCCGAGCTGCGCCGCACGGGAAGCGGCACCGCTGTCACGTCTTTCTCCCTGGCCGTGGACCGGGACTTCAAGTCCCAGAGCGGCGAGAAGGAGACGGACTTCATCGACATCGTTGCCTGGCGCAGCACCGCGGAATTTGTCAGCAAGTATTTCACCAAGGGCCGCATGGCCGTGGTGGAGGGCCGGCTGCAGATCCGGGACTGGACGGATAAGGACGGCGGCAAGCGCAGAAGCGCCGAAGTCGTGGCCGACAACGTCTATTTCGGGGATTCCAAGCGGGACGGTGCCGGCGATTACGGTGCCCCTGCTTACAGCGCACCCATGGGTGGCCGCGCATCCGCCGCTCCCATGGACAGCCATTCCGATTTCGCCGAGATCGGCGAGGAGGACGGCGACCTGCCGTTCTGATCTTAAAAAAGGAGGAACCATTTCATGGCTTTTGATCGTGAAGCGAGACCCGCTCGTCCCATGCGCGGCAAGCGCCGCAAGGTCTGCCAGTTCTGCGCGGACAAGTGCGAGTCCATCGATTACAAGGACGCCGCCAAGCTGCGTCGCTTTGTTTCTGAGCGTTCCAAGATTCTGCCCCGCAGAACCACCGGCACCTGCGCCATGCATCAGCGTCAGCTGACCGAGGCTATCAAGCGTGCCCGTCAGATCGCTCTGCTGCCCTACGTCACCGACTAAGGCACAGCCGCAAAGAGAAAAAACCGGCCTGTTTTCGGACAGGCCGGTCTTTTTTTGCTTGTTCCGGCGGCTTCACACCGTCACGCCGGAGCCGTAGAGCTGGAGGAACTGCCGGGCCACCCGGGGGCTGCGTCCCCCGCAGCGCAGGGCGAAGGCCTCCGCCTGGGTCACCAGCTGCTCTTCCGGGCAGTCCACGCCGTACTGGGGCGCCAGGGCCAGCAAAATCTCCCGGAACCGCTGCTTTTCGGGCCGCAGGAACGTGACCGTCAGGCCGAAGCGTGCGGCCAGGCTCATCATCTCCTGGCGGGTGTCGGCGGCGTAGAGCTCGTCCCCGTCCCGGTCGGCGAAGGTCTCCTTGATGAGGTGGCGGCGGTTGGAGGTGGCGTAGACGGCGATGTTCCGGGGGCTGCCGCTGACGCTCCCCTCCAAAATGGCCTTCAGAGCGGCGAAGTTGTCGTCATTTGCGGTGAAGGACAGGTCGTCAATGAACAAAATGAACTTCAGCGGGTTGCGGCTCAGCGCATCCATCAGAGCCGGGATCTGATAGAGCTGGTGCTTTTTCACCTCCACCAGCCGCAGGCCCTCCGGGGCGAAGGCGTTGGCAATGGCCTTGACGGTGCTGGACTTGCCGGTGCCCGCGTCGCCGTAAAGGAGCACGTTGGCAGCACCTGCGCCGGAGAGCAGGGCCCGGGTGTTGGAGATCACCTTCTCCCGCTCCCGCTCGTAGCCGGGCAGCTCCGCGAGGGTTTGGCTGTCCGGATAGCGCACGGGCACCAGGGTCCCGTCCGAGACGGTGAACACATGGTATTTGGCGAACATGCCGTAGCCCCGGCGGCCGCTCTGGGCGGCCCGGGATTCGTAGGCGGCGGCAAAGTCCACCCGGCCCGTCTCCCAGGGGATGAGAAAGCGGCCCGCCTCTTCAGCGCCGGCCAGGTCCAGCAGCCGAGGAAGCGTCAGCGCGCCCAGCTGCGTGAGAAAATTGAGCTCCCGGACCAGGCAGGCCCGAAGGGACGGCTCCGCCGGGATCGGCGAGCGGCGCCGGACGCACAGGTTCTCGTCCTCCAGCACCGTCTCCAGCAGATACTCGGTCCAGTTGCAGGTGTGGGCGAACAGGGCCGACTCAAAGTCCGCCAGAGCGCCCACGGCCCCCTCCCCTGCCTCCAGCGCCCCCAGCGCCGTGCGCAGACGCGCGATCACGGCGTCGTCCAGGACGGCGCGGAAGATCACCAGACTCTCCAGCTGGTTGGATAGCTCCCGGATATTCATACACTGTGCTCCTCTCGTTTGTGGCTGTGCCGCCGGTGGGGCGGGTAAAGTTGCGTTTTACTATACACGCTTTTGCGGCTGTCCGCAATAGGCGGATAAATGAAAATTCCCTGTTGACAATTCTGAAAATTTACGGTATAGTAACCAACAACAAAATTCCAAATGCGTTGACGAGAACAAGTAGCGTCTCCTTTCCGCTTTCAGAGAGCTGTCGTTTGGTGCGAGACAGTAAGTATCGGGAGCCGTGAAATCATCTCTGAGCAGTCCGCTGAAGGTCAAGTAGGTCGGACCGGGTGTACCCGTTATCGTACAGGGGGTTGTTGGACTCCCGTGAGTGGGCGCGATCTGGCGTCAAGAAGAGTGGTACCGCAGAGAGCTTTTAAAGCCTTTGTCTCTTACAAGAGACAAAGGCTTTTTTATTTTTCCAGCTGGACGGAGGGGCATATGAAACTGACAGGTGCGCAGATCTTTGTGGAGACGCTGGCGGAGCAGGGCGTGGAGCTGCTGTTCGGCTACCCCGGCGGCACGGTGCTGAATCTGTTCGACGCGCTGTATGAAAGCGCCGGACGGGTGAAGTGGGTGCTGACGGCCGACGAGTGCGGCGCGGCCCACGCGGCCGACGGCTACGCCCGCGCTACCGGACGCACCGGCGTGGTGCTGGCCACCAGCGGCCCCGGCGCCACCAACCTGGTGACGGGCCTGGCCACGGCCCACATGGACTCGGTGCCCCTGGTGGCGTTCACCGGCAACGTGGCCACCGGCGTGCTGGGGCTGGACGGGTTCCAGGAGGCCTACATCGAGGGCATCGCAATGCCGGTGACCAAGCACTCGGTCACCGTGCGGCAGGTGGAGGACCTGGCGGACACCATCCGCGCCGCCTTCCGCATCGCCCAGAGCGGACGGAAAGGCCCCGTGCTGGTGGACATCCCCAAGGACCTGACCACCCAGGTCTGCGAGTTCACCCCCGCCTCCCCTGTCCATCCGGCTCCTCCGGCACAGCCGGACGCGGCGGCGCTGGCGCAGGCGGCAGATGTCCTCAACGAGGCCAAGCGGCCCTTGGTGTACTTTGGCGGCGGCGTCATCTCCGCGGGAGCCGCGCCTCTGCTGCGGCAGCTGGTGGCAAAGGCCAACCTCCCCGCCGTCCACACCCTCATGGCCGCCGGGGCCCTGCGGTGGGACGACCCCATGAACCTGGGCATGCTGGGCATGCACGGCCGGTACAGCGCCAACCGGGCGGTGGAGGAGGCGGACGCGCTCCTGTGCGTGGGAGCCCGGTTTTCCGACCGGGTGGCCCTCCGGCCCGAGGGCTTCGCCCGCCGGGCCAGGGTGGTGCAGATCGACATCGACGAAAGCGAGATCGGCAAGAACGTGGCGGCGGACGTGTCCGTGCCCGGGGACGCGGCGGCGGCCCTGGAGGCCCTCCTCCCCCTGCTCCGTCCCACAGACCGGACGGCGTGGATGGAAGATCTCCGCACCTGGCAGACCATGGACTACCGGCCCCGGGCGGAGGAAACTTCCCTCCAGCCCCATCAGATCCTGGAGGACATCTCCTCCATGGCGGGGGAGGACGCCGTGTATGTCACGGATGTGGGCCAGCACCAGATGTGGTCGGCCCAGTACCTGCACCATACGGCTCCCCGGCAGTTCCTCACCAGCGGCGGCCTTGGCACCATGGGCTTTGGCTACGGCGCCGCCATCGGGGCCCAGCTGGCCCTGGGACGGCAGCGGCGGGTGGTGATGCTCACCGGCGACGGCAGCTTCCACATGAACCTCAACGAGGCCTGTACCGCCGTCAGCTACGGCTTGCCCATCATCACGGTCATCTTCAACAACCAGGTGCTGGGCATGGTCCGCCAGTGGCAGACGCTCTTTTACGATCACCGCTACGCCGCCACGGACCCCTGCCGGGCCACGGACTTCGTGAAGGTGGCGGAGGGCTTCGGACTCAAGGGCTGGCGGTGTACCACGCCGGAGCAGTTCCGGGAGGCATTCCAAAAGGCGTTGCAGGAAAAGGGCCCCGTTTGGATCGACTGCGCCATCGGCAAAGACGAGGTGGTGCTGCCCATGATCCCCGGCGGAGGCGGCCTGGAAGATATCATCATGACATGAAAGGAGTCACGGTTATGAAGCAGACCAACGTTGTCACCATGCTGACGGAAAATCCAAATGGGGTCCTGGGCCGCATTATTGCCCTCTTTGGCCGACACGGCGTGGCCATCGACAGCCTGAGCGTCTCCGCCACGGCGGAGCAGGGCGTCAGCCGCATCACCGTGACTACCCTGTGCAGCCGCCAGCTCACCCAGCTGGCCCTCCAGGCCCGGCGACTGGTGGATATCCGCCAGGTGACGCTGCTGGAGGGCGGCGAGCGGCGGGAAGTGCTGGAAGTGAAGCTCTGCCGCTGCGACGACGGCCTTTTGGAGCTGGCCCGCCGCTGCGGCGCGGCGGTACTCACCGCCGACGACGGCTGCCCGGTGCTGGAATGTGCCGATACCCCTGACGCGCTGGACGCGCTGCTGGCGGAGCTGGAGCCTTATGAGGTGGCGGAGCTGAGCCGCACGGTGGTGGCCGCCCCGGCCCTGCGGGCGGCGGCAGCCTGGGGCTGAGAGGCCGAAAGAAACCGCACGAAAAACCGACAAAATCGACCATTCACATAGAAAAAGGAGAAATGAAGCCATGTCCATCAAGAAGTATTACGACAGCGACTGCAACCTGGGTGTTCTGGACGGCAAGACCGTGGCCGTTATCGGCTTTGGCAGCCAGGGCCACGCCCATTCCGAGAATCTGGCCGAAAGCGGCGTGAACGTGGTGGTGGGTCTGCGCAAGGGCTCCGGCCACTGGGAAAAGGCCGCCAAGTTCGCCGCCGAGCATCCCAACTTCCGCGTCATGGAGGTGGAGGAGGCGGCCGCCGCCGGCGACATCGTCATGATGCTGGTGCCCGACGAGCTGGCCGCGGACATCTACAACCAGCAGGTGGCTCCCTACATGACCGAGGGCAAGACGCTGGCCTTCGCCCATGGCTTCAACATCCACTTCAAGACCATCGTGCCTCCCGCCAACGTGGACGTCATCATGATCGCCCCCAAGGGCCCGGGCCACACGGTGCGCAGCTTGTATCAGGACGGCCGCGGCGTGCCCAGCCTCATCTGCGTGGAGCAGGACTACTCCGGCCGGGCCAAGGACACGGCTCTGGCCTACGCCTGCGGCATCGGCGCGGGCCGGGCGGGCATTCTGGAGACCACCTTCAAGGAGGAGACGGAGACCGACCTCTTCGGCGAGCAGGCGGTGCTGTGCGGCGGCGTGTGCGAGCTGATCCACGCGGGCTTCGAGACCTTGGTGGAGGCAGGCTACGCCCCGGAGATGGCCTACTTTGAGACCTGCCACGAGATGAAGCTCATCGTCGACCTCATCAACGAGGGCGGCTTTGCCAAGATGCGCTACTCCATCTCCAACACCGCCGAGTACGGCGACTACCGCACCGGC
>CAUWEK010000088.1:0-8043 GCA_963557435.1 uncultured Dysosmobacter sp. | reverse complement strand
TGACGGCCCCAACCTCCAGATGGGAGGCCACAAAGCCTATGGGCAGGGGCGGCACATCCACCACGCCCTGCAATTCCCCAAAATTCTCCCACAGATCGCCCCGGCACACCGCCGCCAGAGAAGTGGACTTGCATCCGTCCATCACAGCGGAGCCGCCCACGCCTAAGATCAAATCCACCTGGCGTCCCCGGCACAGCCGGGCAGCCTGCTGCACCTGCTCATACCGGGGGCAAAAGGGACCCATTGCGCATTCCGTCGTCTGTTTCCCGCTCCGGCGCAGAATGTCCCGCACCTCGTCCGCCGCATGGGACCGGTGATCCGATCCCTCCGTAACAAGCAGCACGCTGGGGCCGTACCCAGCCAGAAAGCTGGCCAAGTATTCCTTCACACAGCCCCCGCCAAAGAGGAACTTGGTCCCGTTTTCAAAGATAAAATTATTCATGGCACACCTCTGCGTTCGCCCCGCGAGGGCGATTCCTTTTGTGCCTTTATTATAAAAAAATCGAGACCTCCGCAGAAGTCTCGAAAAGTTATGCAGTATATACCTTTTTGTTACAGCTCGTATACCGTTTTGACCGCCTTGAGGAATCGCTTCACCGTAGCTGAGGGCTTGGGGGAATGGAACAGGCCGAAGGGAACGGTATAGTCCCAGTCCACCGGGATGGTTTTGAGCAGCGGGTGGATGTTCTTCCAGTTGTCGATGGTCATCAAAATGTCATTGGAGTTCTCGCACTGATTGAAGATGTCGATGCTGAGAAAGTCAAAGTCCACAATGTGGACTTGAGGGTGGTCCCGCCAAAGCTCGTCCCGCATCTGGTCCAGATAGTGGTTCCAGCCCCGGCGGATCATCAGGAAGTTCTCCCCGTGGAGGTCATCCGCCGTCAGGCACTCTTTGGCGGCCAGCGGGTGGTAGATGGAGACTGCGCAGCGGACCGGCTCGCGGCTTAGTTCCAGAGCGTCACACTGGCGGGTATCCAGCAGATTTTGGTCATAGGGACCGGCCACGATGTCGATGTTCTGACCCAGATTGCGTAAGATTTCTCTGGCGTTCTCCGGGGTGTTCTCATAGGGCACCAGCTGGAACTTGATGTCCGGGCAATGCTGGTGGAGGCTGGGCCACAGATCCAGCAGGAACTGTCCCGGCGTCATGGGGGAGGTACCGATACGGATGACCTTGTCCCCCTCCTCAGCGGCGTTCTTGGCCCGCACCACCGCGTCCTTGCAGTATTGGACGATATACTGTGCGTCACGGTAGACTGACTTGCCCGCCTCGGTGAGCTTCAGGCCCCGTGGGCTGCGGACAAAAAGCTGGAGATCCAGCCCCGCCTCCAAGGAGGTGATCTGCTTGATGACGGCCGGCGGCGTGATGAACAGCTCCTCCGCCGCTTTATTGAAGCTCCCCGCATCCGCCACCCGGAGGAATGTCTCAAGCTGAGGATTATACATCATATGCGCCACCGCCTTTCCACCCATGCCTCGGAGCTTGTTGAAAATCATTTTACTGTTTTCTGCCTGAAATGGCAAGAACAATACGCGGGCAGGCATATCGTCTGTCCGCGTATTGCAGCTCATTTTACATCTGCCGTTCCCAAAACCCGACTGCCAAATCCAGCCACCCCTCCGCTGTCGTGCCAATGCCCAGGCCAAAGCCATGACCCAGGCCGGAGCAGCAGTGAAACTCCGTGTCAATGCCGCAGGCAGACATAGCCTCCAGCCGGGCCTGCATCACCCGCCAGGGAGCAATGCCGTCCGAGTCTCCTACGCACACAAAGGTGGGAGGATCATCAGCGGAATATTCGCCCAGCCCGGTGTACTGCATAATGACCGCTCCGGGCCGGGGCAGGTCGCCGCCGCCAAACGCCGCGGGGCCACAGGTGCCCAGCCAGGCCGCCATCCGCGCGCCCGCCGAGCCGCCCCACAGAGAATAGCAGCTGGTGTCTACCGCCAGCTCCTCGGCGTGATCGAAGATAAATGTAACGGCTCTGGCCAGATCTTCACAAGCGGTCTGTGCGCCTGGGCGGTAGATCAGGGCAAAGGCGTTGTAGCCCTGCTTGGACAGCTCCAGGGCGTGGGGGAAGCTGTCGTGCATGGCGCCCACATAGGCGAAGGCGCCGCCCGCATTGCACACAGCAAAGCGCGCTCCTGGTTCTCCCCTGAAAAAGAACATCCCGGTATCTTCCTTGTCGGGATCAGCTGCCTTTTCCTCCTCAGTATAAATATCGCAGAAAATCGTCTCGCCAGCCAGAGCCCGCTTCTTCAGAGTGTTGACGATCTCAACGGTCTCGTCAGGGTCGATGTGGCTGTAAAAGGTCAACCGCAGTTCCCCCAGGGTCTTGCCCCTCCAGTAGCCGTCGTCCACAGGGAACAGCAGACGGCCGTAGTCCCCGAAGGCAGGGTCTTCTATGACCGCCTGAATCGGCGTATCTACTGCAAATTCCGTCTCCACCGCAGTTCCTTCTTTCAGCTCCAGGTTGGATGGCGCGGGTACACGTCCCCCGCATCCGGAGAGAAGCAGGGTCAGCGTCAGCGCACTGATGGTGATAAAGTGGTGCGTCATTGGGGCACCTTCTTCCTGATGAAACATCGCCCTAGACCGTTTCCGCCATAATGTCCGATCCAGATAAACAGTCCCAAGATTGCCAGATAATTTTTTAAAAATCCTGTGATGGTTTGGTCAGGCGGGAAGAACAGAAAATGCGTCCGCAGGAGCAGGTAGTCCAAAAAGCCGCTGCGGGAAAAAGCCAGCAGACCATAGCACGCAATAGCCACACCCGTCAGCTGAAGAACTGCTGTCCGCACTCTGGACGGACCGGTAAGACCGGCAAATCGGCGGGCTGTTCCCATCACGCCTCCCCAGTGCAGGCCAAGGTGCAGAGCCATCAGCAGGAAGCTCCAGAAAGCACAGGGCAAGTGAATCGTTCTGGCCCAGTCCTGCCCCCACCCCAGCGGGAGGAAATCCAGCACGTATCGGGAGAGAATCAGTCCGCTGAGCAAAGAGCCGAATACAAAGAGCAGGAGCAGGCAGGTCAGAAGGTTCTGAACTGCTCGATATATGGACATCCGCCCTGTGCCAAAACTTTTGTACCAGGTCCAGTTCCAAGCATGGTGCAGGATGACCAGTGCCAGCATGGTAATTCCAAGCCACTCATGGATCGCTTCCCCGATCAGGGAGTAGCCCATCAGCAGGAGCAGAATGATCGTCAGTGCCAGGTCTGTGATCCATCGCTTCGGCATAGCTGTATCCCCTTTCTTCATGCCGGTTTTTTTGTGATGAATGGGAGGTCACTGTCCAAACAGCCAGCCCATGATCTCCGGATCTTGCGCAAACAGATTTCCGCCGCCGTGCTGGTTAGGTGCGCCGCCCTCCGCAAAGTAGGCGGCATCTTTGATGTCCAGCACCAGAAGCCGGTCGATCTCCACATCAGAAAGCCCTGCCTGTTCGTACAGCTCATGCAAGGAATCGTATGCCTCCTGACTCGGCCCGGAACCGTAATACTCGTCGCTCTCCCCGATGACAAAATACACCGGCACCCTGGCTTCCACCACTGGCTCGTAGGCCCCATCCCACCGGGAGGAACACTGGAGGTAGGCCGTGAACAAATCGGGGCGCATCCCCATGACCTGCGACATGGTCTCTCCTCCGCCGGAGTAGCCCTCTGCATACACCCGCTCCTGATCGATATTGTAATGACCCAGCAAATACTCCGTCAGGACGATCGTCTGCTCCGTGGAAGTCTCCCCCCAGTCGCTGAGCTGCGGGGCAGCCACAATCATGTGGTCGTTGTAATTCAGCGCCTCAAAAGCAAAGTTCTCGCTATATAAGTTTTGTCCCACACCCTGGAAGTGCAAGCCCTCATAACCAGGGAGGGTGAGGAACAGAGCGTAGGCCTGGCTGCCATCATAGCCGTCCGGGATGTAGATGTGATAGTGAATGTCCCCCTCCGGGGCGTGCAGTATATTGTCCATCCGGAAGCCTCGGTAGGTCTCTGTCCCCTCCGTGACCTCCAGCTCTGGCTCCGGGGATGGCACAGGCGCAGGCTCCGGTGTTTCCTGCACCTGTGCCGGAGGCCCGGGCATTTCCGGGATGGGTTGTGCTGCACCCTCCGCCCCGCAGGCGGTGAGATTCAGCTCCATAGTCAGCGTCAGAAAAAGCGTGAAAATCTGTTGAATGGAAAACATGGCGGCACCTTCTTTTGGAACTATTGTAGTCTCGGCGCGCCGTCAGCGGAAGTTCCGATTGGTTGTCCGGTGTTAACCAACAGGTTAATACCACTGGGATCGTCAAAATTGTATTCAATATCGTCGACTTCAAAACGATGCTGAACGGTTTACCCTCCAGCATTCTCAGTCGCTGCCTCTCCGTGTGCGGCTGCTGGAGCCGCCGCCGCATATGGCTGCGGAACCACTTCCACGACGAATCACTCATCTTACCCGCAGAAGGCTTACCAATTGGGCAGGCAACTCAGTTGATGCAGCGGGAGAGGCGAAAGTCACCAAAGGCAAGAAAGCTGCAACACTTTCAAAAGCAGCAAACTCCAATTTTCATAAAAATCAGGCAGCCTTTTCCGCTTCTTCCGACGGAAAGGGATGCCTGTCCATTTCAAAGTGATTCAGTTCGTACGCCAGTTCTCTCGCCCATTTGAACCCTTAGAGAAAACTGTCCAAAGAGCGTTCCTCAGTGATGAGATTCTGGGCATCCATGATCTGCAGCACCAGTTTTCTCTCCGGCTTTTCCAGCCGCTCAAACGCCTTATTAACGGTTTTTGCAGGCCATACACCACAGTCCGTGGCAGAAAACTTACCACTTTGCGAGCGTGCACGATTCGATCCCGATCAGATCCACCAAAACCGGAAACGCCGCAGTTTTCACTGCGGCGTTTGCTCGTTTGGCCACAGAAATGCCATAGACGGCTTTCCGGTTTGACCACTTGGCGCCCCCCTTTCGGGAGCGTCCGTCTTTTTTGTTTCCAGCGGCCCCGGATTTGAAGGGCTTCTTCCCTCAAAACAGCTGCCCCGGCAGCTTCAATTTTTCCTTGGGCGGGAAGCTGCGGTCAAATTCCTCCGCCGCATCCTCGTCCACATAGTAGCCCTTCGGCGTATGGTAGACGCCGGTGATACCGTCCAGGAAGCCGGGCCGGAGTTCTTTCAGCAGAACATAGGGCACGATCTCCTGCTCGGGCTCTCCGTGATAGCGGATCCCCTTTGTCCCAGCCACCACAAAGCCGGACTTGCCGTAAAAGTCGATGTTGCCCTCGATGCACAGGGCCCCGGCCCCCAGCTCCTTGGCCCGCTCCATGGAACAGTCCAGCAGGTATTTGCCCAGGCCCCGCCGCTGCAGACCGGGGCGGATGCTGATGGGGCCGAAGGTCATCATGGGGATCTCCCGGCCGTCGTCGGCCACGATCTTGGAGCGCATATACAGCACATGGCCCACAAGCTCCCCATCCCGCTCCATGACCAGGTCCAGCTCCGGCACAAAGTCCGGATCCTGACGCAGCACATGGACCACATAGTGCTCCAGGCAGCCGGGGCGGTACACATTCCAAAAGGCCTCCCGGGTCAGATGCTCTACGGCAGCGTAGTCTGTCGGCATCTCCCGGCGGATGATGATATTGTCCTGCTGCATAGTTCCTCCTCGATATGGTACGGTCGAAGTTAAGGTCTCCTTACTTGCCTGCAAAAACAGGTCTCCTCATGGGAATTGATGACTCCCACCGCCTGCAGGTAGGAATAGATAATGACCGTCCCCACAAACTTCATGCCCCGGCGCTTCAGGTCCTTGGAAACGGCATCCGACAGCTCTGAGCTGACCTTGCCTGTCTCATAGATCACTTGCCCTTCCGTCCAGTGCCAGAGGTAGCGGTCAAAACTCCCCCACTCCTGCTGGATGGTCCGGAAGATCCCGGCGTTGTTTACGGCGGCGCGGATCTTCAGTTTGTTGCGGACGATGCCGGGTTCCTGCATCAGCTTCTCCAGCTTCTCCTCACCGTATCCGCAGACCTTCTCCAGGTCAAAGCCGTCAAAGGCCTGTCGGAAAGCCTCCCGCTTGTTGAGGATACACTCCCAGGAAAGCCCGGCCTGGAAACTCTCCAAAATCAGCATTTCAAACAGCTTGTGGTCATCGTGGGCCGGAACGCCCCACTCCGCATCGTGGTACCGGATGTAAAGGGGATTCTTAGGATTGGCCCAGCTGCATCGGATCTGCTCTTTCATTTCGCACCTGCTTTATAGAAATTACATGGTCTGCACCTTTGCTGCACACGCTTACTCGGTACACTGGGGATTGGTGAGTTCAAACCGCTCATCCATATTTTTTTCGCCCCATTCACACATCAATTCCAAAATAGGCTCCAAAGAGCGCCCCTTTGGGGTGATGGAATACTCCACCCGCGGCGGCACTTCTGCGTACACTGTGCGTGCGATCAGGCCGTCTTGTTCCAGTTCCCGGAGCTGATTGGTCAGCGTTCGCTGGGAAACCTGGGTGATGGCACGCATCAGCTCGCTGAAGCGCTGCGTCCCCTTTTCGATCAGGCTTTCCAGAATCAGCGGCTTGCATTTCCCTCCGATCATTTTCAAGGTAACTTCCATCTCACAGGTCACTCGTATCTTTTCCATAGGTCTCTCCCATAGTGAAATTCAGTTCACTTTCTAAGAAAATTGTGCGTACTTGTTCTGATAAATTTAAACCGATATAATGCCAGTATAGCTAATTTCAATCATTTTGCAAGATGACAAGCCTGACAGGAGGACAGCATGGAATACAGGACATTGGGCCGCACCGGACTGCGTGTCAGCGAAATTGGCCTGGGCGGCGAGTGGTTCAACGGTCTGACCGCCCAGGAGAGCCGCGCCATTGTAGACGCGGCGCAGGAAAAGGGCATCAACTACATCGATATTTTCATGCCCCAGGCCGCCACCCGCAGTAACCTTGGGTTCGCCCTGGAGGGGCGCCGGGAGCAATTTATCATCCAGGGCCATCTGTGCACCGTATTTGAGGACGGGCAGTATACCCGTACCCGGGATATAGAAAAAACGAAACGCTCCTTCGAAGATCTGCTGGAGCGCCTGCACACAGACTACATTGATGTAGGGATGATTCACTATGTAGACAGCGAGGAGGACTACCGTCTTTGAAGGACCTGTTCTGGCCTACGCCAAGGAATTGAAGACAACGGGCGTGATCCGCCACATCGGCATGAGCTCCCATAATCCGCACATTGCCCGGAAGGCCGTGGAGAGCGGGATGGTGGATGTGCTGATGTTCAGCATCAACCCCGCCTATGATATGGAACGTGCCGAGACGGACATCTATGACCTGATGGAGTTCAGGGGCATGGAAACGGGGGGCCTTGTGGTGGATGAGGCGCGGCAAAGGCTGTACTCTGCCTGCGAAGCTGCCGGGGTGGCCATCACCGTCATGAAGCCGCTGGGTGCGGGTACGCTTTTGAAGGCGGAACGCTCCCCCTTCGGCGTGGCCATGACGGTTCCCCAGTGCATCCAATACTGCCTGGACCGCAACGGCGTTAAAGTGGTCATTGTGGGCTGCCATACCGTTAGCGAGGTGCTGGAGGCAGCCAAATATTGCGACACCCCCATATCAGAACGGAGCTATGCCCATATTTTCGGTGCCGGAGCCGCCGTGCACATGACCGGTCGGTGCATGTACTGCAACCACTGCCAGCCCTGTCCGGCCCACATCGACATTGCCGCCGTGACCAAGTTTCTGGATCTGGCTGCTCAGCAGGACTCCGTGCCGGAGACCGTGGCACAGCACTACTGGTCCCTTTCCGCCACAGCCGACGACTGCCTGATGTGCGGCAGGTGCGAGCCGAACTGTCCCTTCGGGGTAAAGGTCCGGGACAATATGGCACGGGCCAGAGAACTGTTCACACGGGGATGACGCCAACAGGCAAAAGCGGCCTCAGCTGCCGGGATGGACAGCTGAGGCCGCTTTTTAGGTGAAATTCTGACGGTGCGCTTCCTGCGTCACTCCTTTTTTCCGCAGGCGGTGCAGCCGCCGCATCCTTTCCAAAGCTCCTCCGC
>CAUWEK010000087.1:0-8123 GCA_963557435.1 uncultured Dysosmobacter sp. | reverse complement strand
GTGCATTACTTCCCGCGGTCGACCAATTCCGCTCTGATCAAAAGCCGCCGTCCGGTATGTATGCTGGCAGCTTTTCTTACCTTGGCTGTCCTTGTGATGTTCATTGTCAAACTGGTGGTTCCGGAATTGGTTTCCTGTATCAAACTGCTGGCAGGGCAAGTTCCGGCAGCCATTGACGATCTGCTCGCATGGCTGGAAACCAAAAACATTGTACCGGAGGACATCCTGGCTTCTTTGCAAACAGTGGATTGGAGGGCAAGGGCCCAGCAGATGATCGGCATTTTGACCTCCGGCATCAGCAGCGCCATGGGCGCGGCTGTCAGCGCGGCCGTCTCTGTGTTCTCGGGCGCTGTGACAGTGCTGCTCGCACTGATCTTCTCTATTTATCTGCTGATGGGGAAAGAAAAGCTGGGAAACCAGATTCACCGACTGATGCTGCGATATGTCAAGCCCGGCATCCATGCCAAGGTGGGATACGTCCTTTCCGTCCTCAACGACTCGTTCCACAAATATATTGTGGGCCAGTGCACCGAAGCTGTCATCCTGGGTGCGCTCTGCACCGTGGGGATGCTGGCTTTAAACCTTCCCTATGCCACTATGACGGGCACTGTCATTGCGTTTACCGCTCTGATCCCTGTGGCAGGCGCCTACATTGGCGCGGGGGTGGGCGCGTTTATGATCCTTACGGTCTCGCCGGTCAAGGCAATTGTTTTTCTCATTTTTATTGTCGTATTGCAGCAGCTGGAGGGAAACCTGATTTACCCCCGCGTCGTCGGCTCCTCTCTGGGACTCCCGGCTATCTGGGTATTGACGGCCGTCACGCTGGGCG
The DNA here is from genome assembly GCA_963557435.1 of uncultured Dysosmobacter sp. GTDB lineage: Bacteria > Bacillota > Clostridia > Oscillospirales > Oscillospiraceae > Oscillibacter. The sequence goes on along the minus strand of CAUWEK010000087.1, from coordinate 7,294 downwards.
GCGGCTTGATGGGGATCCCGGGCATGCTGCTGTGTGTTCCTCTTGCCTCCGCTTTGTATCGGCTTGTCAAGGAAGACGTCAACCGTTCTCCAACAAGGGAGTGTGCAAAGGCATGAAAACCGAAGCCTGGAAGAAGGCATCCCTTTGACGGCCTCCCATCCCATCTGACCCGCCGTGTGGACGGGCGGCTGCGGGAGGTCTGCTGGCCTGACCATATGGCGCACAGCGACGCAATGCTGGAGCGGAAATTGCCCGGAAAACAAATTCACCGGCTGCTTTCTCCGACAAGTTCTACCTCCAGATGTTGCGGGGGCTGGCCGATGTACTGCCGGGACTCCTGAAGCCGCTGCTCCATTTCAAAAACTTCCTCCTGGATCTGATGGCGGCTTTTTGCCCGGTTCATCTGCAAAAAGAGATGGTAGCGTTCTTGCAATGTCTCTGCCTTAGGCGGAAATGTAATGACCTCGTCCCCAATTTGGTTGCCCTCCAGCTCGTTTCGGCAGATTTCATCGTCCATGACCGCCATATAGAGCGCATATCTGGTGAATTCCCTGAGCGGCATTCGAATCATCCATCGCCAGCGGGCGGCGGAGCCGACGACAGCTGCCAGGCAGCCGATGGCCGCGATTTTGTGACCTCTCTTCATTCCTCTTTATCCTCCGATATTTTGAATTTTGTGTCCGGATTTTTCTTCTAGGAAACGGCAGAATTCCGGGATGCTGCCACCCTCCAGCGCCGCTTTTTCCATGGCAAGGGCGTGGTTTTTCCCCATCACAAAAACAAGATAATCCCTGGTCGCTGCCAGCGCAAGGATCTTGTCATACTGCCACTTGGATTCCGCCGCGGCAGTCTTCACCAGGAAATGATCGGAGAAAAATTCAGTGTCGGAAGCAGCGGTGCCCGGCAGGGCCTTACGCTTTGCAAAGAAGGCGTCGATGGAATCCTCTTTCCAGTCAACCAGCAGCAGCGCGGCGACAAGTAAACTGTGGAACGCCGTCTGCCAGACATTTCTCCAGGACAGCCAGAGGGATACCAAGAGAAGTCCGATGATGATCCGGAGATAAAGATGGACCCACCGATTTCTTTTGGCTCTGACCGTTTTTCGGACCGCCCGCGCCATGGCGGTCAGAGCCTTTTGATTGTATGTAGTGTGACAAGTAAATTCCATAGAGTGCCTCCAGGCTGCCTTGTGGGCGAGTTTTGGGAAGTGGGCACTACTATACCAGACAAACGCACATTTAAAATAAATTTTTCCTTAAGTATTTTTAAGATTATGCGATTTCCTTAACCAAAAGCAGCGGTTTTCCTGCCCTGCCCCCCAAGTTTAGAGATCGCTGTTCCGAAAAGGCTCCGTACAATGTTTCAAGGTATCCATTGTGCGGAGTCAAAATCAATGCAGAATTTTCCGATGGACATGGTGCTCTCCTTGCTTTATGATCGTAAATACTATACCATGTACCGCTGCCTGCCAATGTCCTTTCCGGTGGCCCAACATTGACAGGTCCGGTGGCTGACGGTATGATAGGGCCATCTGGTCCCTTGTACTTGGAATGCCGCATCAGGCAAAGGAAGAGAGCGCATACACGATGATTTTCTATTTTTCTGGAACAGGTAACTCGGCGTGGGCGGCCCGGCAGCTGGCCCGCCTTACCGGCGATACCGTCTATGATATTACCAACCTGAAAGGACTGCCGAAGATGGAGGGGGCCAAACAGATCGGCTTTGTTTTTCCGGTCTATGCCTGGGGTGTGCCGGAGATCATGGCGGATTTTGCAAAAAAGCTGCCTGAGACCCAAGCATTCACCTTCGGCGTGTGTACCTGCGGAGGGGATGCCGGACTTGCCATGAAGCAGTTTTCCGAGCTGTACCCGCTGAGCAGCAGTTATAGTTTGCTGATGCCCAACAACTATATTATCGGCTCTGATACCGATGACGAGGACGAGATCCTTCAAAAGATCGCCTCTGCCCGAAAAGAGCTGGAGCGGATGGCGCAGGAGATCCTGCGGCAGGAGAAGGTTTATCGAGTCCACGAAGGGGCGCTGGCCGGGGTGAAGTCCCGTCTGGTCAATTTTGGGTTCAACAAATTTGCCCGAAGCGCAAAGCCCTTCTTTGCCGGAAACAGCTGCAACGGGTGCGGCCAGTGCGTCAGAAACTGCCCGGCGTCCGCCATTTCCCTTCGGAACGGAAAGCCGGTATGGGCGGCGCAGTGCTTCCAGTGTCTGCGCTGTATCAACGAATGCCCCCGGCAGGCCATTCAATATGGAAAGTCCACGGCCGGACGGCGCCGCTATACCATCCGGGCGTATCTTCCACAGGAGGAGCAGTGAGGTGTGGTCCATGAAAACAGTGGGAATGTCCCGGCGCAAAAAATGGCGCCTTGCCGGAGGGAGCGTCCTTTTGCTCCTGGTCATTCTGGGCGGGGCGTTTTTCTGGTATGTGTCCGATTACTACCGGGCGGAGGATGTGGCGCTTGAAGTGATGGCTCAGGACAGCGGCATCACGGTGCAGGACGATTTGACCATCTTATCCCCGACTTATCCCACCGACACTGCCATCATTTTCTATCCCGGCGCCAAGGTGGAGGCAGAGGCCTATCTGCCTTTGCTGGATCAGATCCGCCAGACCGGAGTTACCTGTATTTTGGTACATATGCCGTTCCGCATGGCGATTTTTGATGCCGACGCGGCCGAAGAGGTGATCGCCCGGTTCCCGGAATTTCAGCACTGGTATGTTGCCGGCCACTCCATGGGCGGCGCCATGGCGTCCAAGTTTGCCTCTGAGCATCCCGACCAGGTGGATGGACTCATCCTGCTGGGCGCTTACATCTACGGCGATTATCCAGATGAAAAGACCCTCACCATTTACGGCTCCCTTAACCAGAGCGTGGAGGACCACATCGACTACACGGAAAATATTGTGGAGATCGAGGGCGGCAACCATGCCCAGTTCGGCAACTACGGCCCGCAGAAGGGAGATCCCGCCGCTGCGATCTCCGCCCAGGAGCAGCAGGTCCAGGCGGCAGCTGCCATTGAGGCGTTTTTGTCGAAGGAGTGATTCCACCCCCCTGGAGCATCCGTGAAGATCACAGTTTTGTCCAATACGGGAAACAGAGCAGATCCCATTCCCGGGATCTGCTCTGTTTTTTCCTATCATTCATCCGCTGCCGGAACACTTACTTATGCACTCAGAGCGCAGAGAAGCATCAAAGGGGCCGGCATGGCAAAGATCCGTTTCATCCGTTCCTGCCTTCTTGCGTCTTTCGGATCTCGTGACGCAGGTAATCCAGCCGCTGGAGCTGACGCTCCTTGAAGTGGATTTCCTCCAGAGCGGCACTGCGCTGTTTCTCCAGCATGTCCAGGCGCTGGGCTGCCGTATGTTCGCCCTCCAGCAAAAGGCGCATGTAGGCCTCCACTTCCGCCACGGTAAATCCAATGTCGTGGAGGGTCATGATGGTACTCAGCCGCTCCAGATCGGCGTCGTCATACTGCCAGTCGCCCATCACGCTTTTCACCGCGCCGCACAGGCCCCAGCGCTCGTATTCCCGCAGAATGGGCATGGGAATGTGATAGCGCTCGCTTGCCTCCTGTATGGTCATATCGAAGCCTCCAAATGAAAAAATGTGGGCGTCCTCCCGCGGACACCCATATTTTAAAACGGTTCTTTTGCCATGTCTAATGCTTGTTTTCTTTCTCTTGATATGCCTCTTGGACATTTTTGATGTGCTGATGGAAGGCCTCCGCAACTGGAGTCAGCACCTGCTCCTTTTTCCAGACCAGCACCGTTCCCGTCTCCATGGAAGGGGAGAGGGGGAGAAAGCGAAGACCATCAAAGGCCAGGTTCAGATCAAAGCCCAGCGCCGCTCCCACGCCGCAGCGCACCATATTGGCAGCGTTGAGGATCAGGTTGAAGGTGGCGGCAATTTGCAGGCGATCCCAGGAATCTCCAAACCAACTGGCCAGCTCCTGCTGTACGCTCTCCCGCCCGCTGACCAGCAGAGGGACTGATTCCAGATCCCGCGGCGTGACCGCGTCCAGCGCAGCCAAAGGAGAATCTGCCTGCACCAGCACGCCCCAGCGGTCCTTCTCCTGCATCCGGCAAAAGGCATATTTGCCCACATCCACCGGCTCCGTCAGCAGCCCCATGTCCAAAAGCCCCATATCCAGCCGCTCCTTCACATCGTCGGCGTTGGCGCTGAAGATACGGAAGGTGACCTTGGGGTAGCGCTCCCGGAAGGTGCGGATGGCCTGGGAGAGGAAGGTCATGCTCCGGGTCTCGCCCGCGCCGATGGCGATCTCGCCCATCAGTTCCGTCTCCCGGGCGGCAAATTCCCGGGCTGTTTTATCCGCCAGGTCCACCAGCTCCTGTGCCCGGCGGCGCAGCAGCATCCCCTCGTCGGTGAGCACGATGTGGTAGCGGCTGCGGTGGAAGAGCTGTACCCCCAGCTCCTCCTCCAGCTGCATCAGCTGTCGGGACAGGGTGGGCTGGGTCAGATGGAGCAGGGCAGCGGCCTTGGTGATGTTTTCCTCCCGGGCTACTGCCAGAAAATATCTCAAAACACGAAGTTCCATAAAATCCCTCCTGGTTTCATCCTATCACTCTCAGCTTATTTCTGCAAGATAAGAATGCCTTTGCTGAATAACTGGAAATAGAAAATGAGTATTTTACATTTTTGAACGGCGGATTTACAATGAAGCCAGAAGATGCGTAAGGAGGTTATTCACATGAACGCATTGGTTGCTTATTTTTCTGCTACCGGCACTACCGCCAAGGCGGCAAAGGCTCTGGCAAATGCCGTGGGCGGGGAGCTCTATGAGATCAAGCCCGCCGTCCCCTACACCAGCGCCGATCTGAATTGGATGGACAAGAACTCACGCTCCAGCGTGGAGATGAAAGATGCCCACTCCCGTCCCGCTCTGGCCGATACCGACGCCCCGGTGGCCGGACACGATGTGATCTTCCTGGGGTTCCCTGTATGGTGGTATATGGCCCCCACCATCCTCAACACCTTCCTGGAGGCCTATGACTTCACCGGCAAGACCATCGTCCTCTTTGCCACCTCCGGCGGCAGCGGCCTGGGCAAGTCGGCCTCCGGACTGCGCCCCAGTGCCCCCGGCGCCAAGATCGTGGATGGCCGGATGCTGAACGGCCGCCTGAACGAGACAGAGCTCAGGCACTGGGCGGAAGGGCTGAAGCTGTAAAGTATCCCGGATATTGAAAAAATGTGGAGCGCCGATTGGGCACTCCACATTTTTTACATCTGTTTTTGCAGATACACCATATCTACCAGCTGGACCCCGCACTCGTAGATGGGGTGGTCGTAGTGGTCGGTGAAAAAGTTCTTGACCAGATGGTGCCTGCGAAAGCCGCAGGATTCATAAAACGGGATGGTGGAGGGGCTGTCCCCGGTGCCCACCTGCAGCACCGCATACTGTCCCTTGTAGGTTCGGACGAGGAAGTCCACCAGTGCTTTTCCGTAACCTCTGCCCTGAAAGTCCGGCGCCACGGCAATATTTTTCAGTTCCAGAATGCCGTCGCCCTCGTCCGTGACCACGCATTCAGCCTTGGCTCCGCTGTCCTCCAGCACATACATGGCTCCACGCTCCAGATAGCGGTCCACCATGTCCTCCTGCTCGTCCGCCAACAACAGCAAATCCAGGTATCTCTTTTTATCGGTTTCCACGTTTCTGATTTCCATAGGCGTACCTCACGGTTTCAAGAGCCGCTTCAGCGCGGCGGCGTCCAGCAGATTCACCGTCACGAATTTGCCCCGATAAAATACCGCCCAGTTGTTAAACACACAGGGCAAAGCCTTGGCCTTTTCCAGGGTGTCCACCGGAATGAGGGTATAGGGTGCCTCCAGTTCCTGGCAAGTCTTGCGCACCAGCTCAACACTTTGATGTATGTAGGGACACTGGGCACTGTAATAGATAGTCAGCTCCTGCTGTGTGATCTCCAGCCGCTTGGCGTTCTCCCCGAAGCGGGGCTTGGTTCCGTCAAAGGAGAGGGAGAGCAGCCGGTATCCGTCCGGAGTGGTGTCCACCGTTTCAAATCCATACTTTTCCGCAAAGGCCTGGTCCGAGAGCCAGGCCTTCTGTTTTTCCGCGCCCAGCATACACACGCCGGATTTCCCCTTGGTCCTGGCGTCGTTCAGGCAGTACTCCATCAGCTGCCTGCCATAGCCCTTGCCCTTGAAGTCCCCGGTGACCCACAGGCAGTAGAGGTAGAAGAAGTTGTCTCCTTCCACCGGCACCCATGCCGTCTCCAGCGGGGCATATTCGATGAACACCACGCCCTTGGCGACCAGCTTGCGGAATACGTGTCCCTCGCGGAGTCGCTCCCGAAGCCAAGCCCGCTTGGACTCCACGCCAGGGTGGGGCTTCCTGCTGCGGATGATGCAGCACAGGTGCTCCTGCGCCAGATTTTCTTCCGTCAGATTGATAAATTGATCACGCATCACTTATCACCGCTTTTCATACACCAGATCCACAATTCCGTTCCAATGCTCTGTTCTCACCAGCTTCAGCGGCAGTTCCCGCGGAAGCTCCGGAAACAGCCGCACGCCTTTGCCCAGCACAGTGGGAATGACGGACAGCCACAGCGTATCGATGCGGCCCGCTTTTAGCAGCTGTCCGGCCACGGACGCGCCGCCGCAGATCCAGACGTTGCCTTCGTGCGACTCCTTCAGCTTGTCCACCAGAGCAGTCAGCTTCCCGTTCCAAAAGAAAATGTTTTCCTGATCCGCTTTTTGCCGGTGGGTCACCACATAACAGGGGCGGCCCACATAGGGCCAGCTGTCCGGAGAGAGCTCCGTGACCAGCTGGTGATAGGTGGTCCAGCCCATGACGATGGCATCCACCGTATCCAGAAATGCCGGGTAGCTGCCGGGGGCGTCCGGCTCACTGCCGTCGCCTGTCAGCCAGTCCACGCTGCCCTGTTCGTCCCCAAGATACCCGTCCACACTCATGGCGAGATACAATACACGCTTTCCCATGGACATCCCCTCCGCTGCTTCTATTGTACCCAAAAGCCGCAAAAAGAACAAGGCGAAGAGAAACATGACAGACAGGTGTCCGCTTCCTGTGCTATAATACAGAAAAAAGAGGGGAGGGGAGTCCCGCATGAAGATGGAGCGGCTCATCGGCATATTGTCCATTCTGCTCCAGCGGGAGAAGGTCACCGCCCCGGAGCTGGCGGAGCAGTTTGAAGTGTCCCGCCGGACCATCCAGCGGGACATCGAGTCTCTGTGCCGGGCGGGTATTCCCGTCTCCACCGTTCAGGGCGCTGGCGGCGGCAT
>CAUWEK010000086.1:0-8243 GCA_963557435.1 uncultured Dysosmobacter sp. | reverse complement strand
CCTGGAGGTCCGCTACCGGGGCGAGGAGGTCTTCCAGGCAGGAGATGAGGTGACGCTGACGCTATGAGCCAGCTGCATATTCTGGATGCAGGGCGTGCGGACTGCACCGTCCTGCTTCTGGATACTCCCCAGGGACAGCAAACCGTGGTCGTGGACGGCGGCGGAAAATACCACGGAAGCCGCCGCCCGCTGCTGGAATTTCTCACCCGGCGGAAAATCACTTCCATCGACCTGCTGATCCTGACCCATCTGCACCAGGACCACTTCGGCGGTTTTGTGCATCTGGTGGATCAGGTGCAGGTACGGCGGGCAGTGGCACCCTGTGGGGATCTGCGATTTGCCGACCGGGTGTACCCGGTATTCGGAGACCCGGAATTCTATCGGGAGTATCACACCTTCTTTGCGTATCTGGAACGCAGCGGAACAGAACTCATCCGCGCCGGGGACTGCGCCGGCAGGACCTTTTCCTTCGGCGACTATTGTCTGGAGTGCCTCTACCCCCTTCAAAGCAGCACGCTTCGCTCTGTGGACTACGCCCAGGCGCTTTGCGATCCGGCGCTCACGGAGGAGGCCATGGCGTGGAACCTGGAGGCCCATAAGCAAACCTGCAACGAAGACAGCAGCATCTGGCTGCTGCGCAAGGGCAGCACCGATCTGGCCTTGTTGTCCGGCGACAGCACGGATGAAACCATGCGGGCCGCATTGTGCGGACGGCAGGTCCACCCCCGGCTTCAGAAGCTGTCCCACCATGGAATCTGTTCCCGGTATTTTTCAGAATACGTACAAAAACTCGTCCAACCTGAAATTTTAGTGGTCAGCGTCGATAAAATCCATTATACTAAAAAAATGGAACTGCAGGTGGACGCGCTGTGTGCCGCAGGCGGTTCCCAAAGCTATTACACATTCCAGGGGGATCTGACTCTTCCCCTGTGAATCCGCGGAGAGATCGTTATGGAAAAGCTGACCATCAAGGACATCGCGAAAATGGCGGGAGTATCCCACACCACCGTATCCCGGGCACTGAACGGAGCGCAGAACATCCGGCCGGAAACCTACGCCAAGATCATGGAGCTGTGCCGCGCCACCGGCTATACGCCCAATGCCGCGGCCCGGCAGCTCAAGCGCAGCGACTCCGGCGCCATCGGGATCATCGTGCCGGATATCTCCAACGCTTTCTTTTGCGAACTGACCCGCCACCTGGAGTGGATGGCCCGTCAGGAGGGGCGCAATGTCTTTATTTCCAGTTCCTTCTATGACTACGAGATCGAGGATCAAAACATCCGGGCCCTGATGGAAAACCGGGTGTCGGGGATCATCCTGTCCGGCGTGGGTGATCAGACGTATCTGCGTCTGCAGGACTATCTGGGAAAAATCCCTATCGTGTTCCTGGGAGACAACCTTCCCGAGGGAATGGTCTCCCAGATCACCGTCAACAACTATGAGGGCACCCGCATGGCCACCCGGTATCTGATCTCTCTGGGCCACCGGGATCTGATGTTCCTGGGCGGGCGGGATTCCTCCGTGACCCACCGCCGCCGCCACCAGGGATTTCTGGACGCCTCCTCCAAGGCCTCCGATGTGCACTACGACATCTTCACCATGCTCTCCGGCAGCCGGATCGAAGACGGATACCGCACCGGGCTGACCTATTTCACCCGCTGCATAGAGGAGAACCGCCCCATTGCCACCGGCATCCTGTGCATCAGCGACCATTTTGCCCTGGGCGTCATGCAGGCCGCGGTGGAGACCGGTGTGGATATCCCGGGTCAGGTCTCTCTGATCGGCTTTGACGACGTTTCCTTCGCCTCCTTGCCCAAGATCCAGCTGACCACCATCTCCCAGCCGAAAGAGGAGATCTGCAGCGCCGCCGTGCAGACGCTGGAAGAGCTGATCCGCGCGGACGGGCATGCTCCCATCAGCTGCAAGACCATTCAGCCCGTTCTGGTGCGGCGTGACACCTGCGGTCCTCCGGGCCGCTGAGCGTTTTCACAGCCCCGAGACGATACAGCTCCACGAAACAATGTGATACTCTTATTATCGGACATCTGTGCATCAACCAGATCCCGCAGGCGGGCCGCGCCGGGCGATGGCCCGTATTCCCCCTTCGCTGCCCCGGAGATCGACAACTCCAGCTCCTCTCCCGTCGACGGCGGGGAGTTTCTGCGGGACATGGTGCTCAAGACAGAGCTTGGCCGCTGTCCCCCGGGACTGCCCGGCAGCACAGGTATGATCCGTCCGCAAACAGCGCACCGGCAAAGAAGCATTCCTTCCCTGCCGGTGCGCCGTTCTTTTTTCCGTGTTGCGTTTGATATGGGGCAGACACAATCCGTCTTTCCCCCAATGGGTGCTTTCAGGCTTTCGGAACCGGGATGCACGCCAGTTTGATCCCCCGGCTTTGACGCCCGTCTCCCGCATGCCGGGAAGGCCTGTGACTTTGACCGGGAAAACGTTGCCGCCTATGGCTTCCCGGTCCTGGAGCGCGGGGCCGAAACAGCACGGAGCCGTCAAGCGTTTCCGCTCTCCAAATCCGCGACATTTCCCTCCGTCAGCGGAAGAAATTCCAGTATCAGCCGGTCCGAGCCCCCCAGAGCCTCCCGCTCCCAGGCCAGATAATCCTCCCGGTCCATGGGCTCGCCCTCATACCAGCCTTCCACATAGTAGACCGTGCCGGTGCCGCTGCGGTCGACCTCATCCGGGAAGGGCTCACCGTGTTCACCCGTTGCCCCGCGGCTCTTGTCCCAGGCCGTCACCATGTCCCCCTCCTGATAGGAGTCCGTCTGGGGCATATAGGTATAGAGGATATAGGGCCACAGCTCCCCCAGGCTCTGGTTATGGGAGAGCATGGCCTTCACGGCGCCGCTGCCGTAAAACTCCATGCTGGGAAAATCCCTCAGCTGGATATGGATCTGCCCGCTCTCTTCGTCATAACCCACCACATACCCGCTCATGCCGGCCATGCTGGCCTCCACATAGCAGAGCACCAGCTCCTCTTTCCCGTCGCCGTCCACATCCGCCACGGCGAAGCAGTTGGTCTCACCGGCGCCGTGTTCCGCGCCCTCGGCTGCCCTGCCGTCAGGCAGGATGCCGTTCTCCCGCAGATTCCGCAGCACCGCGGCAAAGGCCGCCCGGGTCTCCCCGTCACTCTCCACCTCCGGCGGCGGCACCGCCCGATAAGTGGGCTGGCAGACTTGCAGGGTATCGGCTCCAAGGCGGACGGTGCCGCTCAGCTGTTCCGTGGGGCTGCCGTCCTCCCCCGTCAGTGTCAGGGTGTAGCCGGTCTCGCCGGTAAAGGCCTCCGGGCTATACGGCATCTCCAGGGCCGTCAGGGTGCCGTCCTGTCCATATCCCAGCGCTTGGGCGGACAGTGCGCCCAGATTTGCCTCGTAGAGCTGCCCGCCGATGCAGGTATCGTAGTACAGCTCGGACTCGTGATAGGACCAGAGCAGCTCCTTCTCCCCGTCGCCGTTGAGGTCCACCTCCAGGGTCTCGCTGCCGCAGTCGGCCAGCAGCCAAAGGACACCGTCCTCGTCAAAATAGTAGTAGTCGTTGGCGTAGTAGGCAGCACCCCGGGGACAGGCCATGCAAAAGCCGCTTTGTCCCAGCACATTTTCATAGAGGGACACATCATAACCGTCGGTATAGGCGTTGTCCTCGCGGGTAAAGCGGATCAGCCGCTCCGTACCGGCAGGGATATAGGCGCCGTACTTTTCCCCGGAAAGGGAGATGTAAAACAGCACCTTTGTGCCGTCGGGCAGGGCGGCATGGGCCAATGTCAGGGAGATGTCCGCCGTGGTGACCTCCCGGTCGGCGTCGGCCAGGTCCGCCCCGGCCCTGGTGGGAGCAAAGGGAGTTCCTTCCGTCAAGGATACCTCCACGGTGCCGTCTTCTCCCGCAGTCTCCGGAGCCGGTGAGGACGATCCCTCCCCGCCGCCCCGGCAGGCTGTCAGGCACGTCACCGCAAAGGCCGCCGCCAGCAGCGCCGCCGTCAGGCCCCGGCTGGACCTTCCGGGATGGAAGAGCTGGGTGAGCCGGGACTTCATCTGCGCTTCGCCGCCCCCAAACCGGGTGGAAAGCAGCGCGGTGTGCCCGCCTGCCGCCGCCAGCAGCAGTTCGCCGTAGGCCCGCTTCTCCGATGCCGTCATGTTCCGGACCAGCCGGGCGTCACAGGCCGCCTCCATGTCCTCCCCGGCTATGCGGGCCATGGTCCACACCAGAGGATCGAACCAGTACAGAGCGCATGCCAAAAAGAGCACTCCCTTGCCCGCAAGGTCGTGCCGCAGGATATGGGTCAGCTCATGGCGGACCGCCAGATCCGGCACCTCTCCCTCCGGCAGCAGCACCACCGGGCAAAGCGCCCCCATTGCCATGGGGCTCTCCAGTCCCGGCACCACCCGCACGGAAGCCTTCACGCCCATTTCCCGGGCAAGTGCTTCATAGGCATCGGTGGATACGGAGGACGCCAGAAGCCGCCGCCTTACCCAGCTGTACCGGGTCCCTTGCCAAAGAAGGACCCCCGCCGCACCCGCCAGCCAGACCGCCGCGGCAGCGGACGCAGCCGAAACCGTGACGGCAGCAGGTACCTTAGTCTGCGGCAAGGGAGTTTGCTCCCCCTCAACGTGTACAGATCCCCCTTGAACATCCGTCTCATCGGGCGCTGTGGGCGGCTCAGGCGCATCCGGCTCCGCAGCATGCTCGCCCTCCGGCTGTGCCGGAGTTTCAGCCATCGCCGGGAACGTCACAGAGTAGCCAGGCAGATGCCAACTGGTGGCCGGCAGCGCCGCGAAGCCGGATACAAAGATCCCCAAGATCAGCACTGCCGCCATCCCCTGCCACAGTCCCCAGCGCACCTGCGGCGCATAGCGGCCCATCAGCCGCCGGCGGGCCGGCAGCAGCACCGCCAAAAAGGCGGAGACCACACCGGCGGTGGTCAGCATACGCCAGAAAACAGCCTCCATCAGCGCACCTCCCGCTCCAGCTCCTCCAGATAATCCCGCAGCTCCCGGACCTCTCGGCCAGAGAGTTTTCCACCGTCCCACAGGGCGGCGGCAAAGTTTTTCAGAGATCCGTCATAGAGCTTTTCCAGCACCGCCCCGCTTTCGGCGCGGCGATAGTCCGCCTCCGTCACCAGGGCGGTATAGACGTTCACCTTCCCCGCCTTCCGACAGGAGAGAAAGCCCTTTTCCTCCAGCCGCTTGAGATAGCTGTGGAGGGCGCTGGCCGTTAGCGTCCGGCCCAGTCCTTCGCCGATCTCCGGAGCACTGGCCTCTCCCCCGTGTTTCCACACCGTCAGCATCACATCCAGCTCCGATTCCGGCAGACGCGCAAATGCCGCCATCTCCATCACCTCCTGCTTTATATTCTACATTTGCAGAAATTGCTCGTCAAGAGTTTTTTGCAAATGCAGAATATAGGAAAAATTTGCTCCGCCGGAATTCGACATTTCTCTTCACCGCCGGGAATACTATCCAGGGTGATGAAAATGAAATACGAAGATCCCAATATGGAAGCCTATTGGAATACCCTTTCTCCCCAGGTGCAAGCCAAAATCGACGACGCCGGCATTGAACTTTGTTCCTTGGGGATGCTGATGAAGCTGGGCGATTACTATCAAAACAGCCGGGAAAAACCAGAATCGGAGGATGATTTTCATGAATAAAAGGAAACCGGAGATTTCCATTCCAAAGCCGGATCAGGTGGAGCGGCCCATTCCCGCCGAGATCTATCCCGCCATTGACACAGACCTGGCCCGTGACAATCTGGAAAACGATCTCCCCGCGGCAGACCTGGAGGATCTGTGACACAGGGAGCAGGACCGGTTCCCTCGTCCGACCTTCCGAAAAGAAAACACACCGAAAACAGCTGTTTTCGGTGTGTTTTTTTGAACCCCTCCGCAGGGTGAGCTGATGGTCACCAAACCATCCCAGCCTCAGCCCGCCGCGGTGCAAGGATTTCACAGCAGTTCCCGTTTTCTCTGGCGGCGGCAGGTCAGGATGCAGAGAATCGTGCTGACCGCCAGAAGCCCGGCAGCCACCGCCGCCTCCGTTCCTCTCGGCATCCAAGGACCGCCCTCCCATACTCGCCGGAAGCAGAAGGGCTGGTCCAGGAGCCAGCTGCCCAGCACCGCCCCCACCGCCACAAACAGCGGCAGGGCCTTGAGCAGCATGGCGATGTAACTGCCGCTGTACTGGGAGAGGAACACCGTGAGGCCCGCGGCCGCCAGGGACAGCGCCAGGACCAGTCCCGCCAGCACCACGAGATAGGTCCCGTAGGTCCAGTCGAACCAGGGCGAGCCCCAATCCCAGATCCCGCCCAGGCCGCAATCGCGAAACCGCAGGGGCTCCTGCGCCAGGAAGGGAATGGCATAGGCCACCAGATTGACGGCTGTCAGCACCAGTGCGGAGCACAGGGCGGCCATCATCTGGGTGGTCAGAATGGACCGTCCCCGGCGGGAGCTCCACTGCATGGCCCGGGTCCTGCGCAGCCGGTCCCGCACCAGCGTGGGGCAGAGCAGCAGCACGATGCTCAAAACGCACCACACCGCAAGATCCTTGCCGTATTCCTGGGTGGATTCCTTGACAGAGAACGGAAGCAGCCCATGGGCCCTTTCCGGCTTGGCCAGCTGCTCCTCCCGATGGACCATGGCCTCCGGCTGTCCCTCTGCTCTTCTGCCGGAGATCACCAGGGCGCTGTGCTCTTCCTGGGTGTCATACAGTCCGGTGGTATACTGGATCTCCTCAATGACATACCAGTTGGTGCCGTTGTACACCCGTTGGACCAGGGATTCCCGGTCCATGTCCGCCTCACCGCCGGAATCGGAGGTATCCGTGTGATAATCCTCCAGAAATTCACAAAAAGCCTCGTAGGCCGTCAGGCCCGCCTCGGCGGCCTCCGGGATGGCGGCGATCTGCCGGTCAAACGCCGCAACCTCCTCCGCCAGCCGGCCGTCCAGCTCCGCCCGTTCCTCCGGCTCCAAAGTGGGGCCGTACTCCTCCACCCACTGCGAAGCCAGCTGGAACTGGGCCTGAGCCGCAGGGCCGTTGCAGAAGTATTCGATGTAAAACTCCGGGAACATCCAGTAGTACACTATCCCCAGCAGCAAGATGGCCGCCAGGATGCCGGGGCGCCAGATCTTGCGCAGTTCCCACGCCAAAAGTCTCATATCGTCACATCCTTTCTCCGAAAGCGCCGCAGGGCCAGGGCCGTCCCGGTGCTGAGCAGCAGAAGATCCGCCGCCACGGCGATGGTCTCCTGCCAGGGCAGCACCGCGTTGAGGCCCAGCTCCGTAAACCATCCGCCGCAGCAGAGCCACACGACGGTGGGCTGGAAGCAGGAGATCACATACCCTACCCACAGCTTCAGATTCCCCAGCGCCGAGGTAAGTCCCAGGCCGCCAAAGCACAGGATCCCCACCGCCAGCGCCGCCAGATAAGAGCTGCGGACCAGCGTGCCGCACAGGGCCGCCAACAGGGAAAATGCCGCCGTCAGCGCAGCACCCAGGGCCAGTGCCGCCGCCAGATACTCCGCCACAGTGAAGTCCCCCCAGGTGAGGAAGGGCCGTATCAGCAGCATGTCCGAGAGGTAGTTGAACTGGCTGGAGACACTGGCGTTCCAGACGCCGCCATAGTCGAACCGGGCAAAATACAGCCCCAGGGTGGGCACAGCCACCAGGATCAGGAACATCGGGGATGCCGCCAAAGACACCAGGACCTTGGTCTGCCGCAGATGCCGCCCGGTTCGTGATGCGCAGGCAAGGCTCTCCGTTCGGTGCGTTCCCTCGTAGCCCAGAAGGTACAGCGTCCCCAGCATGGCGGCAACGGCCGCCTCTGCCAGGATGGACCGCATCAGCGTTCCGAAGAGGAACTGGTGGCTCCCCTGGGTGACAGGCCCGGCGTACAGGTCCATCCCGGCGCCTGTCCGGGCCAGATGGTCCACCCGGGCGGACAGGGCATCGTATTTCCAGGCCACCCACGATGATGCCGTGGGGGAATTCCCCACTACATCCGTATAGAACTCCTTTAAAATACCGGTGTCATAGGCTGCAAAGGTATTCTCCAGGCCGGTGACGGATTGCAGCAGAACGGCCCGGTTCTCCGTCTCCGGCAGGGCGGCCAGCCCATCCAGGAACAACTCGTCCACCCGCTGGCCCAGAAGGGCGGCATCCGCCGAGGCCTCGTTAAAAAAGATCCTGTCCCACTCCGAGAGGGTGCAGATCAGCAGAGTGTTGAACAGAAGGCTCAGCACCA
>CAUWEK010000085.1:0-8465 GCA_963557435.1 uncultured Dysosmobacter sp. | reverse complement strand
CTTCCCGTGCCCGGCCCGCCTGCAATAGGACATGACGCTCTCATACACCACGCCGGGGGCGTCCGGCGTAAGGGAGTTCCGTTTTTCGCAGGCAGAGGCCGTCAGGTCCGTCACCGCCGCCAGGAAATCCGGGTCCTTGTCTCCCAGACGCCGGAGCGTGGCGTTATAGGTATCCGCGATCTTCTGCCGCACCGCCTGGGGCACCTTGCCCAGCAGGTACTCGGCAAAGATGCAGCCCCGGTGAGGCGTATTGATGGTGGTCAGCGTAGCCACATAGGGCCCCATCCCCTGATGGGCAATGGCCGCCCGGCTGTCCAGCCCGCCCTTGGAGTGGGCGATGATGTTGACCTTTTCGCAGCCGGTCTCCTCTACGATCTCCTGGATCCGCGCCGCCAGCTCCTTTCCGCTGTCCTCCACCGCGGCGGCGGACTGCTGGCAGCCGTAATAGACCTCCGCACCGTTGCGCCGCAGTTCTCTTGGGATGCGGCCCCAGTAATTGATGTAGCGGTAGTCCCGGAAGAACACCCCGTGGACCATCAGGATGGGATACCTGGTCCGGCAGATCTCACTTTCCGCCCGGGTCTCGTCCAGTTCCCACTTCTCCGTCTCAAACTCCACTTCGTCCGAGGCGATGCGGATGATCTTCCCCAGATACCAGAGGTTGACCAAGGGGATCCAGCCGCACAGGGCCGCCAGGATGCGGTGTTTGAGGCCCAGCTGGACGGAGGTCAGGTACACCCGGATCATACCGCTCCAAAAGACAAGGGCTTCCACTGCCACCACAAGCAACACATGCCCCACACAGATCAGTGCCCCCACGCCTCTTTCATAGCCATCCGCACCTGCCCACGGAGAAACCGCCAGCAGAAAGCCCAGGACCGATGCTGCGTTGATCGTCGCCGTCACCAGGAACAGCCGGAGCAGCTCCACGCCTCCTGCCAGCATCCTGATGGAGCGGGTGGGGAAAGCCTCTTTCCCCAAAGGGCGAAACAATGCACAGCTCAGCAGAATCAAGGACACCAATCCCATCAGCAGTCCGGCAGTACGGTTCATGCTGATCATGTACGGTGCCGCACAGGCAGCTGCCACCAGATTGGAAAAGCCCAATACTCCAAGGACATACAGTGTCCGGCGTACCCATTTCATACGGTCTCCCTCACTCTTCCACTTACAAAAATACCTCGTTTTTCTTCGGCTCCGTGAAGCTGTGCTCCAGCATGGCCACATGGCTCAAAAAGGCTGGATCGTCGAAGTATTTGGCATGGCGGGTGCATTTGCGCACGCAGGCCTGGCACTTGATGCAGGTACCAGGCACAGAAGCCACATTCGCCGGGTCAATGGCCCCCATGGGGCAAAGGCGGGCGCAGGCGCCGCAATTGGTGCACTTGCCCATATCCGTCTGGGGCTTTGCCTTGAGGAACTTGGCCGGCTGCCCGTCCGTCCCCTTGGGCACATAGTAGGGTGCGGCAGCATCGCCGGACACCGCAACGGCCTGTGGAATTTCTGTCAAGGACACCACCTTGTCAGCGACAGCTTTGGCAAACGCCGTCATCTCACGACGGTCATCCCAGTCAGGCCGCCCCTCCCCCAGGGCGTCCGTGAACGCGTGGCGGCCCACAAAGGCCCCGCCGGCCACCGTATGGAAGCGGTCTCCCTCCAAAACAGCACAAAGCTCTGCCAGAGAATTGTCGTAGCTGCGGTTACCGAACAGCACCACCGCTGCTGCCAGGGCGCCGTTTCCGTGGAGTTTTGTCTGGAAGTCCGGCAGGATCTTATTGGGCAGCTTGCCGGCATAGGTGGGAGAGCCCACCACCACAAGGTCCGTTTCTGTAAAGGAATATTCCTTTTCTCGCTCCGCCGGACGGGTAAAGCCCACCCGCTCCAGCGGCACCTCCAGCGTTTGCGCCAGCGCTTCGGCAATGGTGTTCACGGCTTTGTCCGTGGTGCCCGTGGCGCTGTAATACAGGGCCCAAACTTTCCGAATTTCCATACCCGTACCTCCTTTTAGCAAATCAGGCACCCCGGGCCGGGGTGCCTGATTTTGTTTTCCCTCACAAAGAGAAATCCGCTTCTTTCAGTTTTTCCGTATCCAGTGCCGCCGGGCGGGGCGGCACCCGCTTGAGGGGGTCATATTTGAAGGACCGGCAGTGGTCCTCCATGGCCACGATGCCCCGCTTGACGCAGGCCACCTCCCGCTCGTTGATCTGCTGCCCCCGCTGACAGTAGGCACAGTGGGGCTCGATATCCTTACGAAACAGCACAGCCCTCGCCTCCTCTTTACAGCGTATACAGCCGGACCTTTTCCTCCTCCACGGTGGCGCGCACCTGAGTGAAGGGTGTTTCGTAGCTTTCGATAATCCGGGTGGCCAGGGGGTCCTCCACTTCCTTCTGGATGGTGCGCCGCAGGTTGCGGGCGCCGTAGGTCAGAGAGTAGGACTTGTGGGTGAGCCAGGAAACCAGGGCATCATCATAGGTGAAGGTGATGCCCTTTTCCTTCAGCGACGCCACCAGCTCATCGAGCATGATGCGGGCAATGCCCTGGAAGTTCTCCTCGCTGAGACGGTTGAAGGTGATGACCGCGTCCACACGGTTGATGAACTCCGGCCGCAGGAACTGCTGGAGCGCCTTCATGGCCCGCTCGTGGTCCTGCTGGCTCACGGAGCGGTCAAAGCCCACAGTGCCCTCTTTGTTGGCGCTGCCGGCGTTGGAGGTCATGACGATGATGGTGTTTTCAAAGTTTACTTTCCGGCCGTGGGCGTCGGTGATCTCGCCGTCATCCAGGATCTGGAGCAGCACGTTGAGCACGTCGGGGTGGGCCTTTTCGATCTCGTCGAACAAGATCACGGCGTAGGGCTTGCGGCGGATCTTCTCCGTCAGCTGGCCCGCCTCGTCATAGCCCACATAGCCCGGCGGGGAGCCCACGATCCGGGAGACGGAGTGCTTTTCCATAAACTCCGACATATCCAGACGGATGAGCGCGTCCGGGGTGTTGAAAAGGTCGCTGGCCAGCTGCTTGACAAGCTCCGTCTTGCCAACGCCGGTGGAGCCCACGAAGATGAAGCTCACAGGCTTGTGCTTGGGAGAGATACCCACCCGGTTGCGCCGCACCGCCGCGGACACCGCCTCGATGGCCTCGTCCTGGCCGATGATGTGGCTCTTGAGCCGCTGCTCCAGCTGGCTCAGGCGCTGGAACTCCTGCTCCCGGATCTTGGCGGCGGGGATCTTCGTCCAAAGCTCGATCACGTGGGCCAGGTTTTCCATGGTCAGCTGGGGATCGCCCTTTTCGCAAAGGGCCGTCAGCTCCGTATTCAGCTGCATCTCCTTGCTCTTGAGGAAGGCCATGCGCTCGTAGTCCGGCTCTGCACCGTCCTGCTGGCTCTCCTCCAGCATGGTCCGCTCTTTCTCATAGTCGTCCAGCTCCCGCTGGATCTGCATCCGCCGGGAGATGTCCAGGTCTTTCAGGTTCAGGTCGGAGCAGGCCTCGTCGATGAGGTCGATGGCCTTGTCCGGCAGGAAGCGGTCGGTGATGTACCGCTCGCTGAGCAGCACCGCCTGGCGCAAGATCCCCTCGGAGATCTTCACGCCGTGGTACTTCTCATAGTTGGGTGCCAGGCCCTTGAGGATCTCCACCGAGTCCTCGATGGACGGCTCGTTCACCGTCACCGGCTGGAAGCGGCGCTCCAGGGCCGTGTCCTTTTCAATGGACTTGCGGTATTCATTGAATGTGGTGGCGCCGATGACCTGGATCTCGCCCCGGGAGAGGGCGGGCTTGAGGATATTGGCCGCGTTCATGCTGCCCTCGGCGTCGCCGGCGCCCACGATGTTGTGCACCTCGTCGATCATCAAAATGATGTTGCCCAGGCGCTTGACCTCGTCGATGAGGCCCTTCATCCGGGACTCGAACTGGCCACGGAACTGAGTGCCCGCCACCAGGGCGGTCAGATCCAGCAGGTAGACCTCCTTGTCCCGCAGCTTGAAGGGTACATCCCCGTCCGCGATCCGCTGGGCAAGGCCCTCGGCAATGGCGGTCTTGCCCACGCCGGGCTCACCGATGAGGCAGGGGTTGTTCTTCTGGCGGCGGTTGAGGATCTGCACCACCCGCTCGATCTCCTGGGCCCGGCCGATCACCGGATCCAGCTTGCCGTCCTTGGCCTTCTGGGTCAGGGAGATACAGTAGTTCTCCAGATACTTGCGCTTATTGTTCTTGCTCTCTTTCCGGTTCTCCTTGTCCCTGCCGGACCGGGGCGCCGAGGAGGACGTATCCTCGCTGCCGCCGTCCCGGGAAGCGTCGCTGCCGGAGAACAGGCGGTTGAGGAAGGGGAACGTGGCGGTCTTGCCCTCCTCTTCCTCCCCGGGGTCTTCCTCCCCGCCGGGCAAGTCCTCGATATTCTCCACGCCGTTCATGGCCTGGAGCATTTCATTGTTGAGCGTCTCCAGATCCTCATCGGAGATCCCCATGCGCTTCATCATATCGTCCACCTGGGGAAGCCCCAGGTCCTTGGCGCACTTGAGGCAAAGGCCCTCGTTGATGGTCTTGTCTCCCTCCATTTTGGAAATGAACACAACGGCCACATTTTTCTTACATCTTGAACACAGAGTCGGCTGCATCGTATACCTCCAGCGTTATTGCAAAAGCGACAGCACATCCAGCGGGGTGTGCGTCGTGAAAAATTGAAACAGGATGGTCTGGGCCGCCGGGCCGGTCTCGAAGGACATGCCCAGCCGGCGAAGCACCCACACGGCCAAAAACAGCACCAGCGCGCCCTCCGCAAGGCCTATGGCCGCACCGCCCAGCGTGTTGAATCCGTGGAGCACCGGCAGCTTCAAAACCAGATCCATGGCCCGGATGGCGATCTTCAGCAGGATGAGCAGGGCCGCAAAGGAAAGGAGGAACAGCGTCCCATAGATGAACGTACGGGTCAGGCTCTCCACCACGGCGGTGGCAACAGACACGCCGGTATCGTGTACGGCATCCTGAATGTCTCCCACCAGATTTTCCCGCACATCTCCGTCCAGTCCGATCAGGGAAAGCAGGTCCAAAAGATCGTTCCCGTCATCCACGTCCGCCTCGGGCATCTGCACCTGATCGGATTGCTCCGCCAGGGCATCCTCCACCCGCTGCTCCATATGCTCCGCCAGCAGCGGTGTCACCAGCTTGGTCACCGGTGTGGTCAGCGCGGCGGCGATGATGCCCGCGCCTGCCAGAGCCACCACGATGGTCAAAAGTCCGGCAAGCGCACGGAACAGCCCCCGCTTGGCGCCGCCCACGGCAAAGCCCACCAGGACAACCGCCGCAGCGATATCTATTATAACAGTTGTCGTCATTCTTGCCTACCTTTCCTCCTGTAAACGTTTTGTTAACTCCCAAAAAGTTCTTCCCACTTATGGGAGATACAGCCGCGCCGTCTCCGATCCGATCAGCAGCGCGGAGCCGTTCTGGCGCACCAGCGCCTCCTTGGCCGCGTCCGTGCCCTCCAATGTTGCATATGCCTGAAGGTCCGGATTATAGACCACCAGCGAGTCCGTATACAGCACGGCGATATACCGCCCCGCCGCGGAGACGCTGAGGATCTCGCGGTTCACGTCCAGCGAAGCCATCTCCGCGCCATCCGTTCCCACGGTCACAAGGCGGCCCACGCTGCCGGACTGATACCGGTTCAAAAGCAGCACCGCGTATCCGTCACCCTGGCAGTCAAACTCCCGCAGGTATTCGCTGCCGTAGGTGTACTCGCCCTGGATCTCGCCGCTGGTGTCCGCAAACGTCAGCCGGCTGTCCGCCACGGTGACCAGCTCACCGCTCATCTGTCCGATGGACATGACCAGGCCGTCGGTGATGCTGTAATCCGCCATGGGCTCGGTCTCCTTCAGGTCATAGAGCACCACGTTGCTGATAAACGTACCGCCCTCCTGGCCCAGCGTCACCGCCGCCAGGCGCTTGCAGTCGTCCGTCACATAGGCGTCCGTCACAAAGCGGCGGGAGGAGTTGAAGTCAAACACCTTCTCCAAAGAAGCGTTGTACACGGACACGCAGCCCTTGTAATTCTTCTTTTCCGCCGTCACCGCAAGCCAGCCCTCGGCATTGAGGGTGGCCGCGATATAGGGCTCGTCCTCATCGGCCTCCAGCTTGCCCACAAGGCCGTTTTCATCCAGCACATACAGCACCTTGCCGCCCACGCCGTAAGCCACGGCCCGGCCGCCGCCGGTGGCCAGGGCCGGCGCATCCATCTGCACCGTCTCCGACCACAGCTCCGCGCCGCTTCCGTCCAGCAGCCGCAGCGAGGTGTCCGACAGCACCACCAGCGTGTCGCCCAGGGCGGCGAAGCGGTTTTTGGCGGCGGCGTCGTAGTGATAGTTTCCGTCCGTCTCCTCCTGGCTGGAGATGCCGTAATTGAGGTAGCGGCGCAGCACGTCAAAGCCGGTGCCGTCCCGATAGGCCGCTACCAGTACCACGGCCAGCACCACCGCCAGCGTCAGGAAAAACAGCAGGAAGCGGCCCAGCTTCCCGCGCTTTTTCGGAGGCTGCTCCTCTCCGTCGCTGTCGTTCCAGATGTCCTTCGTCGTATCAGCCATTGAGTCGTTCATCCTCATACCACAGTTTTGTCAGATACAGTCCCCCGGGCGGCACCGTGGGGCCGGCGGCCGTGCGGTCGCCCCGCTCCAGGATACCGGGGATGTCCTCCGGGGCAAATTTGCCCTCCGCCGCATAGAGCACCGTGCCGGTAATGGCCCGGACCATGTTGTACAAAAAGCCGTTGGCGCACACCTTCAGCTCCAGAAGATCGCCGCTGCGCGTCACATCGCAGTAGTAGATGGTGCGCACGGTGGAGCGGGTCTCCGTACCCACGGAGCGCACGGCGCGGAAATCGTGGGTGCCCACGAACATGCCCGCCGCCCGGCTGAGAAATTCCTCGTCCAGATGCTTGGGATAAAAATATGCGCGGTTCACATAAAAGGGGTTTTTGAACCGGGAGTTGTAGATGCGGTACGTATACTCCTTGCGAAGGCACGAGCCGATGGCATTGAAGTCCTCTGCCACCTCATAGGCCTCCTTGACGGCAATGTCCTCGGGGGTATGGGTGTTGATGGCAAAGGGCAGCCGGTCCACGGGGATGCGGGAGTCCGTGTGGAAATTGGCGATGTAATGCTCGGCATGGACGCCGGCGTCCGTGCGGCCGCAGCCGGTCAGATGCACCGGCGCGCCGGTGATCTTGGCCAGGGCGTCCTGCAGTGTCTCGCAGACGGTGACCGCATTTTTCTGTACCTGCCAGCCGTGGTAGGCGGTGCCGTTATACATGAGTTTCAGGGCAATATTTCGCATGAAATGGCTCCTTCTCTCCGCCGCAGCGGTCAAATGCCGAACTGGCGCAGCACGATCACCAAGGCGCACACCGCCGCGCCCAGGATGAGCGCCGTGTAATCCCGGCGCTCATAGCGCAGCACCTGGAGCTTCGTGCGTCCCTCGCCCCCGTGGTAGCAGCGGCACTCCATAGCCGTGGCCAGCTCGTCGGCCCGGCGGAAGGCGCTGATGAACAGCGGCACCAGAATGGGCACCAGGGCCTTTGCCTTCTGCACCAGATTGCCGCTTTCAAAATCCGCGCCCCGGGCCCGCTGGGCGGACATGATCTTGTCCGTCTCCTCGATGAGGGTGGGGATGAACCGCAGGGCGATGGACATCATCATGGAAAGCTCATGCACGGGCACATGGAATCGCTTGAGCCCGCCCAGGAGCTGCTCCAGCGCGTCCGTCAGGCGGATGGGGCTGGTGGTATAGGTCAGAAGGAACGTGCCCATAATGAGCAGCATGATCCGGATGACCATGAACACTGCGTTGCGCAAGCCCGTGTCTGAGATGCGCAGGAAGCCCCACTCCACCAGATAGTGGTCTCCCGGTGTGAAAAACAGGTTCAAAAGGCCGGTGAAAACGATAATGAACAGCACGGGCTTGAGGCCCCGCACCAGCGCGCGCAGGCCCACTTTGGAAATGTGCACGCACACCGCCAGCACCGCCGCCATGATGGCGTAGGTCACGATGCCCTTGGCGCAGAACAGCGCCGTGATATACAGCACCACCAGCAAGATCTTTGTGCGGGGGTCCAGCCGGTGCGCCACCGTATCGCCGGGGAAATACTGCCCCAGCGTGATATCCTTCAGCATACGCCACCGCCTTTCCGCGCCGCCAGCAGCGCACGCTCCAGCTCCTCTACCGTATACACGGCCGGATCGATGGGCAGCCCCCGTTGCCGGAGCGCCATGGCCACCCGGGTCACCTCCGGCACGTCCAGTCCGGCGGAAAGCAGCTCTTCGCCACGGGCGAACACCTCCCGGGGGCTGCCGCTCATGAGCACATGGGCGCTCTTGAGCACCACGATGCGGTCCACGTTCCGGGCGATCTCATCCATGCTGTGGCTCACCAGGACCACTGTGGTATGCTTGTTGCGGTGATAGTCCCGGATGTTGGCCATCAG
>CAUWEK010000084.1:0-8670 GCA_963557435.1 uncultured Dysosmobacter sp. | reverse complement strand
CGGGAAACCGGGCGGCCAAGGGCCTGGACCAGAGAGGTGGCGATGGGCCGCACCTGGGGCGAAAAGTCCTCCGGCGCGTGGCTCACATTTACGCCGATGCCCACCACCAGATACTGAAGCCGCCCGCTCTCCGCCTCCAGGGAAAGCTCCGTTAGGATACCGCTGAGCTTTTTGCCGTTCAAAATAGGGTCGTTGGGCCATTTGAGGCCCGGCCGCACGCCGCAGACCTCCTCCACCGCCTGGCACACCGCCACGCCCGCCATGGCCGTGACGGACATCAGCCGCTCCGGCGGCAGATCGGGCCGCAGCAAAGCCGTCAGATAGATGCCCTTCCCCTTGGGGGAGAGGAAAGCGCGGTCCATGCGGCCCCGGCCCGCCGTCTGCCCGTCCGCCACCACCACGGTGCCGTCCGCCGCGCCGGAGACCGCCAGGCTCTTGGCATAGTTGTTGGTGGAGTCCACCTCGTCCAGGCACACCAGGGTCTTTCCCACCCGGTCCACACTGCCCAGCAGGCTGCGGATCTCCGGCTCCGTCAGCAGGTCCGGCACGGCGGCAAGCCGGTAGCCAAGACCCGTCCGGGCCTCGATGTCATATCCCGCCCGCCGCAGGGCGTCCACCGCCTTCCACACGGCGGTGCGGCTCAGCCCCAGCTGCCGGCTGAGCTCCTCCCCGGATAAAAACGCGCCGCCGCTGCGGCGCAGTGCCTCCAAAACCGTCTCCCGGCTCATGCGACTTTCCTCCTTTTCCGTGCTTTGAAGCAAGGGCGCCCCGCTCAGGGGCGCCCTCGATTTTCCTGTCACTGGGCGGGCGGTGTGTCATCCGCCTGTTCTTCATTCTCCGCAGAGCCGCCGGTGACGCTGCCCAGAGCGATGTCCAGCAGAGAAGAGCCCTCTTCCGTCTCCTGGGGCTCCTGCGCTTCCGGCGTCCCCCCGGTCTCAGGTGCCTCCGGCGTCTCGGGAACAGGCTCCGGCTCCTGGGGCACCTCCGTCTCCTGCTCCGCCGTGTCCGACGGGGCCTCGCCACGCAGCACCGCCTGCACCACCCAGCGGGTGGCGTGGCCGTTGCCGGTGCAGGTGGAGAGCGTCAAGATCCGGTCGTAGGTGTTAGGCACCACGCCCGTGTCGATGACGGACTGTTCCAGGCAGTAGTCGATGAAATCCTGCCGGGCCTGGGTGTCCGCAAACTGCAGGCGGTAGGTCTCGCCCGCCGTGCTGACCTCATAGGCCGCAAAGATCTCGTACTGGTGGCTCCCGGCGTCGTTGGTGATGTAGACATAGGGGTGGGACTGCCAGTAGCTGAGGGTCTTGTAGTACTTCAGCGAGGCGAACATGGAGCCGTTGTTCATCCGATGCCCGTAAATAATGGTATTGAAATTGCTGAGATCCGGGCTGTTGGCACTCTCCATGAAAATGGCGCCCACCACGCTGGTCCACTTTTTCCAGGTGTGATTGAGGTAGTATTCGTTGTCGTCCCCCTGCACCAGCGGGTAGGAAATGACGGTGTTGGGAATGAGGATCCAGCCCAGCACATCGTCGTTGACCCCCCGCAGCGCGGTAAAGTCCATATTCCGCAGAGCATCGGCATAGGGGTCCACATAGACGGGCTTCTCCTCCGCCTCCGTCTCCTCTTCCGGCTCCTGGACCTCCGGCGCGGGCAGGTCACTGAGGTCCGGCAGCTCCACCAGCGCCTCCGCCTCCTGGTATATCTCCTCGCCCCGGCGGTACTCCATTTGCTGGCGGATCAGCATGACCGCGCTGACCACCAGCACGATGGCCAGCACCGCCATGATCCCAAGTCTTGCTTTCTTTTTCATATCGGCTTATCCCATGCGGCGGAGCATCTGATCCGGGTTGTCGGCGTAATCCAGCGCCGTCTCCCGGGTGATGAAGTCCTTGCGGTAGAGCTCCAGAATGGACTGGTCCATGGAGCACATGCCCTCCGAGGCGCCGGCGGCGATGGCATTGTCGATCTGGTGGTTCTTGCAGTCGCGGATCATGCTGCGGATGGCGGGGGTCATGTGCATGATCTCGCAGGCGGGGATCATGCCGCCCCGCTTGTCGGGCAGCAGCCGCTGAGAAACCACCGTGTGCAGCACCATGCTCAGCTGGACCCGGATCTGGGACTGCTGGGTGCTGGGGAAGGAGTCGATGATGCGGTCGATGGTGTTCACCGCCCCGTTGGTATGCAGCGTGGCAATGAGCAGATGGCCCGTCTCCGCCGCGGTCATGGCGGTGCGGATGGTCTCATGGTCCCGCATCTCTCCCAGCAAGATCACGTCCGGCGCCTGGCGCAGGCAGGCCCGCAGGGCGGAGAGATAGTCCGTGGTGTCGATGGCGATCTCCCGCTGGCTGACGATGCTCTTCTGATCCCGGTGGAGGTATTCGATGGGGTCCTCCAGCGTGATGATGTGTGCCTGGCGGGTGCGGTTGATGCGGTCAATGATGCACGCCTGGGTGGTGGATTTGCCGCTGCCGGCAGTGCCGGTGACCAGCACCATGCCGTGGGACACATCCGCCAGGTCCATGACGGCGTCGGGAATGTGCAGCGCGGTGTGGTCCGGGATCTCGAACGCCACCACGCGCACCACGGCGGCCAGAGAGCCGCGCTGCTGATAGGCGTTGACCCGGAAGCGGGCAAGGCCCGACACCGCGAAGGAGAAATCGTCATCGCCGGTCTGGCGGTAACGCTCCATGGACCGGTCCGCCAGGTCATAAAGGCCGGCGATCAGCCGCTCCGTCTCGCCGGGGAACACCTTCTCGCCGCTGATGGGCATGATGCACCCGTCCCGCTTTTCGCTGACCGGGCCGCCTGCCACGATAAAAAGGTCGGATGCATGGTCCTGCACCGCCTGCTCCAAAATATCCAACAATTCACGCATGGGAATCGCTCCTTTGACTCAATTCGTAGGGACGCCGCCGTCCCAAAGATCCAGACTCTCGTCCGCCTCCCACTGGGCGGTGGATACCGCCTGCCAGCGAAGCACCGTCCACGCCCCGCCGTCCACGCGCACGCGCACCTCCAGGGCCTGGGTGTCCGAAATGGGACAGGTATAGGCGTACACACCGTCCTCTTCCTGCCGCACGCCCTCCATGACCTCGCCCTGCCGCAGGGCCGAGAGGATCTCCTCCGCCCGGCAGTCGGCATCATAGTAAGCAGAAACGGCCTGAGCCGACGCGTCGGAAAGCCGGCCGCTGGCCTGCACGCTGGAAAGGCCCAGCAGGGCGAACACCGTCAGGCACAGCACGGCAAAGATGACCAGCAGAGAGCTTCCGCCTACGGCAGGCGGGGAAAACCGCTCTTTTTCACCCAACGTCCGTCACCTCCTGCCAGGCCACGGGGATGGAGAACAGCATGTCTCCCTCCGCCGTATACACCGTCACCTGGGCCTGCCCCAGCAAGTCCCGGCCGCTTTCCGCCGGCGTCACCAGCACATGGTAGGCCGCCTGGCCCTGGTCGCTGCACACCTGCCAGGCCTCGTCGTAGGAAATGCCCCACATGGAGCCGTTCCAGTCGCCGCCGCAGCGCGCCGCCGCGGCCGCATAATCGCCACCGCAGCCCTTGAGGTTCTCCGCGGCGTTCTGAGCGGCCACCACCGCCCGGTCCCGGGCCTCATGGCTCCGGGAGGTCTGGTCCGACAGCACGAACACCCGCACGCACAGCGCCGCCGCCAGGGCGAACACCAGCACCATGACCAGCTGCTCCATCAGCACCAAAGGCGCCTTGCTTCTCATGACGGCGCCCCCTCTCCGCTGCGGAGGGTCCAATCCAGGCGGGTGACTTCCCCGTCCACGCCGGTGAGCTCCGCGCTCACGCCGCTGTCCGTCTCAAAAAAGCGCACGCCGCCGGAGGCCAGCACCGCCTCTCCGGCGTCCTTGTCCAGCTCCGTGCCCTCCTCGGCAAACAGCTCCCGCAGGGACCCATCATACCAATAGACCCGGGTGGTGTAGGCCACGCCGTCGATCTGCTCGGTGAGAAAAAGGGTATCCTCCCCCTCGCCGCCGTCAAAGGCCCCCACGCGCACGCCGCCCGCCGTATCCGCCTGGCGGACACGGGTGGTCAGGTACTGGGCCGCGGTGCGCCAGGAGTAGGACGCGTCGTCCCGCTCCGTCAGGGCGCGGTAACGCCCCGCTCCCGTCAGCAGAACCGACAGAATGCAGGCGGCGAACACGCCGAACAGCAGCAGCACCAGCAGCCCTTCCATATGGTGTTGAACCGGTTTTTTTCGCATCATTTCTCGTTTTCCAGCACCGTGATGTCCGGCATCAGGTTGGAGGCGAACGCCCGGTAATCCACCGTGTAGCGCTCTTCATCCACCTGCACGCCGTAGTGCTCCTCCAAATACGCAAGATCCGGCGGGTAGATCCCCTCGGCCGCATAGCACGCCGCCGACGCCCGGCGCAGCGACTGCTCCAGCTGGGTCCGTCCCTCCGTCTTCCGGCCGCTGTCCAGGTGGTTCAGCGCCGTGAAAAATACCAGCACGCCGGCGGCGAACACCACCGGAGCCAGCAGTCCGGCCACAATGCCGGGCCAACGTCTCTGCCGCTTCATACGCTCACCCGATGGCCGTCATGATGTTCATCAGCGGCAGCATGACGGAAAGCAGGATCGCGCCCACCAGCAGGGAGGTCACCAGCACCAGTGCCGGCTCCACCTGGCCCACCCGGGCCTCCAGGGCGTACTCGCTCTCTTCGCTCAGCCGGCGGGCCACTTCCTCCATGACGGTATCCCCCGTGCCGCTGCGCTGGCCCAGCGCCACCAGCCGGCAGCTGGCGCCGGGCAAAACGCCGGAGGCGCTCATGGCGGCAGCCAGATCCTCGCCCCGCTCCAGCCGGTCCAGGCAGTCCTGGCAGCGGGCCTGGGCGGCGGGGATATCCTTTTGCAGCTGTCCGGCCAGACTGAGCGCCTCCTCCAGAGGCAGTCCGCTGCCAAGGCCCATAGCCAGCGCCTGGGCAAAGCGGGCGGTGGACATCATGCGGGAGAGGCCCTTGTCGCCCCGGGTACGGCGCCACAGGCCCATGATCCGCGCCCGGAACGAGGGCGCGGCAGCAAAGGCGGCCAAAAACGCCACCACCAGTACCAGCGCCACACACAGCACAGGCATAGCCGCGTCCAGCGCCCGGCCCAGAGACAAAAGCCCGCCGGCCACGCCGGTGAGCTGGCCGCCCAGAGAGGCATACACCTCATCAAACACCGGCAGCACCTTGGCAAGCAGGATCACGATCACCGCCAGCATCAAAATAAGCATCACCGCCGGATACAAGAGGGCGCTGCGCAGGCGCCGCTCCATCCGGCTGCGTTCTTCATAATATACGGACAGCGACCGCAGGGCCTCCTCCGTCCGGCCGGAGCGCTCGCCCATCTCCAAAAGCCCGGAGACATAGTCGGGAAAGCGGCCGGAGCCGCCCAGAGCCGCAGCCAGCGACGCGCCGTCGTCCACCTGCCGGGCCATCTCCTCCAGCCAGGCCCGGTCGTCTCCCCGGGACTCCTCCGCCAGCAGGGCCAGGCCGTCCCCCGCCCGCACGCCGGCGTGGAGCAGCAGGGAAAGCTCCATGCAAAGGCCCGAAATTTGCTCATTGCTCAGTTTTTCGTTTTTCATCGTCAGTCCTCAAATCCAAAAAATGGGCTTGCAGATCAACTGCAAGCCCATTTTAAACCAATTCCGCCGGTTCGTAAAGACAAAATCCGCTTTAATAGAAGTATTTGGCGGTGTAGTTTTTCCCGTCGCCGATGTACTGCATGATGGCCGCGCTCTGCCGTCCGCTGGAGGCGAAGGTGGGGTCCATCCGCTGCCAGGAGGTGCCGTCGAAATAGATGGCACCGTTGATCCACCCGGTCTCATCAGACCAGACGCTGATCCAGGCGTGATAGGCGGTGCCCGCATAACCCACCACCAGCTTGCAGGGCACGCCCTGACTGCGGAGCATACCGGTCATCAATGCCGCATAGTCAAAGCAAATGCCCTTCTTGCTGGCCAGGACCGAGTCCAGCACCGGCAGATACCCGCTTTGCACGGTGGCAGCCAGCTGCTTATCGTATGTGAGGTTATTGACCACGAAATCATAGACCGCCTTCACCTTCTGCAGCGGGTCCGTCATGCCGGCGGTCAGCTCCTTGGCCTTGGCCACCGTATTGGGCGCGTTTTCATAGTCCACATACTGGTTGGGCCGCAGGAAGGGGGCAAACTCATCGGTCATGGAGGCGGTAAAGCTTGCAGAGAGCACCGTGGAGTACTTGGAACCGGAGATGTTCTCGTAGACGATCACCTGATAGCTGCCGTTGCCGTCAGACAGGGGGAACGTCTCCCACTCCCCGGCGGTGATATTGTAGGTATAGGTGGTGGTCGGGCCCTTGAGCTGGGCTTTGAGCCGCTTGGAGGTGGAGGCGGTGTACTTGACCATCACATAGCCGTCTTTTGTATTGGAGTAGTCGATGACCGCCTTGCTGTTCTCCTTGGTCTGCGTGCCGGAGGCCACCGGGACCAGCATGGTGTCCAGCGCAGGTGCGCCGGCAAGCGCCACCGCTTCATCCTCCAGCTCCACCTCATCCAGCGGGGCCGCATCCACATAGGCCTCCTCCGGAGCAACTTCCTCCGTTTGGGCGAGATCGACCTCTGCCTGCTCACCGGAGATTTCCTCCCCGCTTTGACCGCAGCCGCTCAGCAGGCACACTGCCAGCACCAGCGGCAGCATACGCTTGAAAAACTTCTGCAAAATGCGTCTTCCTTTCTATATGTATCCAGTAATAAGTAAAATTTTACATCGTCAGTATAGCACACCCGCCCTGAAAGGTAAAGTATTTTTTTGCAATTCACTTTCTTTTTTAGGTAAATTATGTATCTATCCACTTTTACTTGCAATGTTTTTCCAAGTGTGCTATGTTGTACATATATATTGGGTGAACTTTGTGTGGAAGGTTTTGGGAAAAGGTGGTGATGTCAGATGGCGGATCATGTCCTCGAAGTGCGGATGTTTGGCAGTTTTTCTGTCCGCAAGGGCGATCAGGAGATCAATGACAGCGACAACCGCTCCCGAAAAGTATGGCTGCTGCTGGCATACATGATTTATTGCCGCAGCCGTTCCATCACCCAGGACGAGCTGGTGGGTCTTTTGTGGAGCGACGGCGAGAGCAGCTCCAATCCCCTCAACGCGCTCAAGACGATGTTCCACCGGGTGCGTTCTTCTCTCAACCAGCTGGACAGCACTGCCGGACATTCCCTTATCATCCGGCGGGATGGAAACTATACCTGGAACCCGGACGTTCCGTTCTTTTTTGATGTGGACGAGTTCGAGCGGCTCTGCCGCGCCGGCGCCATGGCCCAGGACGACACCCAGCGGCTGGATGCCTACCTGCAGGCACTGGATCTTTACCGGGGCGACTTTCTGCAAAAGCTCTCCAGCGAGGCATGGGTCATCCCCATTTCCGCCTATTTCCACAATCTCTACATCCACACGCTGCTGGAGACGCTCACCTTGCTGGAGGAGCGGGATCAGATGGACCGGGCGGCGGAGCTGTGCCGCAGCGCCATCACCATCGAGCCTTACAACGAGCTCATCTATCAGCATCTGATGCGGGATCTTCTGGCCCTGGGCCAGCAGCGCCAGGTCATCTCCATTTACGAGGACATGAGCCAGCTGCTGTTCGACAACTTCGGCATCATGCCCGCGGACGAGTCCCGGGCGCTGTACCGGGAGGCCGTGCGCACGGTCAACGACCGGGCCGTGTCCATGGGCACGCTGCGCGAGCAGCTGCGGGAGCCCGACGGTCTCAGCGGCGCCCTCTTTTGCGACTACGATTTCTTCAAGGTCATTTACCATGCAGAGGCCCGTGCTGTGGCCCGCAGCGGAGACGCGGTGCACATCTGCCTGCTCTCCGTCACGGATGCCGCCGGCGAGGAACTGGCCAAGCGCAGCCTGGACCGGTGCATGGAAAACCTGCAGGAGCTGATCCGTACCAGCCTCCGCCGGGGCGATATTGCCGCCCGGTGCAGCGTGTCCCAGTACATTCTCATGCTGCCCCAGGCCAACTATGAAAACAGCTGCAAGGTCTGCGACCGGATCGTCCGGGCCTTTTTCCGCCAGTACCCTCACTCCCCGGCAAAGCTGCACTTTACCGTGCAGCCTCTGGAACCGAACACCTGAACAACAAAAGCGCCGCCCGGCCGGGCGGCGCTTTTTTTGCTTTCATTACGCGGTCTTTTTGCCGTGGATCACACGGATCACCACCAGCGTGCACAGCATCAGCACGATGGACACCGGCAGCGCCACGAACGCGTTGGGCACGATGCCCGCCACGATGTAGCTCACAAAGCTGACGGCAGCCGCTACCACGGCATAGGGCAGCTGGGTGGACACATGGCTCACATGGTCGCACTGAGCACCGGCGGAGGCCATGATGGTGGTGTCGGAGATGGGAGAGCAGTGGTCGCCGCATACGGCGCCGGCCATGCAGGCGGAAATGCACACGATGGCCAGAGGATCGTCCATGGAGAACACGTTCTGGACGATGGGGATCAGGATGCCGAAGGTGCCCCAGCTGGTGCCGGTGGCAAAGGCCAGCAGGCAGCCGATCAGGAACACGATCACCGGCAGCAGCACCTGGACGCCGGTGGCGGAGGTGCGGACGAAGTCCCGGACGAAATACTTGGCGCCCAGGGAGTCGGTCATGGCCTTC
>CAUWEK010000083.1:0-8679 GCA_963557435.1 uncultured Dysosmobacter sp. | reverse complement strand
AGTTGTTCTTCACCTCGGGGTTGACCATCAGGTCCACATACCTCTGACGGTAGCGCAGCTCCTTATCCTGCAGGCCGTGGAACTTCTCGGGCAGGGGCAGCAGGGACTTGGACAGCAGTGTGATATCCTTGGCCCGGACGCTCATCTCGCCCCGCTGGGTGCGGAACACCTCGCCGTCCACGCCCACGATGTCGCCGATGTCGAATTTTTTGAACTTTTTGTACACTGCCTCATCCATTTCGTCCTGACGGGCGTAAAGCTGGATGCGGCCGGAGCGGTCCTGCAGGTCGCAGAAGCTGACCTTGCCCATGCCCCGCTTGCTCATAAGGCGGCCGGCCACCTTCACGGCCTGGCCCTCCAGAGCATCGAAATTGTCCTTGATCTGCTGGGCGGTGTGGTCCCAGTCAAACCGGGTCTCCCGGAAGGGGTCCTGCCCCTGGGCCTGCAGCTCGGCCAGCTTCTGGCGGCGCACCAGGCGCTGCTGGCTCAGGTCCTGCTCCGGCTGCTGGGGATTGTTCTTCTGTTCAGACATATGGCGGCACTCCTTAGCGTTCGATCTTGCGCACCGTGTACTGGATCACGCCCCGGGGCGCCTCCACAGACACGGTATCGCCTTCCTTGGCGCCCAGCAGGGCCTTG
Organism: uncultured Dysosmobacter sp.; assembly: GCA_963557435.1. Classification (GTDB taxonomy): domain Bacteria; phylum Bacillota; class Clostridia; order Oscillospirales; family Oscillospiraceae; genus Oscillibacter. The sequence continues at coordinate 8,040 of CAUWEK010000083.1, read as the reverse complement.
CCGAAGGGGGACTCCTCGGAAATCACGCCGTGCATGGGGTCGGCCTCCTGGGAGCCCACGATCTTGTAGGCAGGCATCTCCTTGCCGTTCATATCGGCCACGGTGACCTTGCAGCCGATGGTGACCACATTGGTGGGTGCATTGGACTCGTCCACGATGACCACGTGCTGCAGGATCTCCTCCAGCTCAGCAATGCGGGAATAGAGCTTGCCCTGCTCGTTCTTGGCCTCGTCGTACTCGCTGTTCTCGCTCAGATCGCCGAAGCCACGGGCCACCTTGATCTGCTCGGCCACTTCGTCGGAGCGGGTGGTCTTGAGATAGTTGAGTTCCTCCTGCAGCTCCTGCGCGCGGGCCGCGCTCATTTTATATTCTCTTTCCATACGTGCATGATCCTTTCCTATGGTTTTATCTGGTTTTTCCCCGACGGCATCCCCGCCGCCCGAACATACCAAGTCGATGATATCATAGGGTAATATTATAGTGTTTGCATACCGGAATGTCAAGCTTCCCCAGGCGTTGCGCGGTTTTTTTCCACTGTTTTCCCATCATAAAGTACAAAAAAACGCCCGGGCCTCCGCCCGAGCGTTTTTTTACTCGCTGCCGACGGTGACCTGCCCCGGCCGCAGGGCACCGGCCTCCTGGAGGGCACAGAGCATCTGGGGCCGGTCCACCCCCTCCGGCAGCTTGCTCTCCAGCGCCGGCGGCAGTACCAGCGGTGCCAGGCGCAGGTCACCGCCCTCATAGAGCTCCAGCACGGCCGGACTGCGCCGTGGCAGGTCCGGCCGCGGGCCGAACAGTACCAGTACCTCCGAGGCGGCCACCTGTTCCGCGCCAGGGCAAAGCAGCAGCGTCACGCCGTACTCCCGCCGCAGCTGGCGGCAAAGCTCCTCTCCGCCGTATGGAACATCCAGCAGCACATACCGGTGCCGCAGGGCCAGCTCTGTGACCGTGCGGGTCAGCTCCCCGCTCAGCCGCTCCCCTGCCACCGCCACCCGCGCCGCGGCAGGATCGGTCCCCAGGCGGCGCAGCTCTGCCTCCGCCAGCTCCGCAGCCATCCGCCGGGCCAGCGGCAGGGGCGTCACGGGACGGACGCCGCCCCGGCGCAGCAGCTCTTCCCAGGCAAAGCCCTCCGGCAGCACCACCCGCAGCGCCCCGGCGCTCTTCAGCTTCCGGACCGCCTTGGCCACCCTGCGGCGCAGTACCAGCTCCGGCGTCCGCGGTCCCCGGGCGATCTGGGCGCAGTAAAAGCGGGCATGCAGCACATGCTTTTCCACCATGGTCACCGCCGCGCCCTGGCCCGGCTCCTTCCAAAGGATCATTCCGAACATAGAAAACCCCTCCCCCTTCATGGTACGGGGGAGGGGTCGGTTTTATGCGCTGCCGGAGAGGGTGTAGCCGGTCAGATATCCCATGCGAGGCTCTGCGCCGTCGCTGAGGGGATTGATCCGCACACCGTTTTCCGTCACCTCAAAGTGCAGGTGCGGTCCGGTGGAGTTGCCGGTGGAACCGGTGATGCCGATCACATCGCCCTGATTGACGTAGTCTCCCACCGACACCTTGCGGCTGGACATATGGGCATACAGCGTGGTGTTTCCGCTGCCGTGGGAGATGACCACGTAATTGCCATAGGAACTGGAATACTGGGAAACGATGACCGTACCGGCCTTGGAGGCGTAGACCGAGCTGGTATAGCCCACCCGACCGATATCCGTTCCCTTGTGGTTGGTGGAGCCGATGCCGCCGGGGGACGCCCGTCCGCCCACAGTGGAGGTGATATAGCGGCTGTCCACCGGCCAGATGTAGCCGCCGGGATTGGATTCCGTGGACTGGCCATTGGCCGCCTGCTGGGCCACCAGCTGGTCGCTGAGGCGCTGGGCCTCCGCCCACAGGGCATCCTGCTCCGCTTCCAGCTCACTGAGCGCGGCTTCAGTTTCACTTTCGTTGCTGCTGAGCTCCTGGATCACCGCGTTGGCCTCTTTGCGCTGGGCATCCAGCTCGTTTTTCTTGGACACCAGCTCCGCCTTGGCGTTTTCCTCCTCCGCCTTGCTGGTCTCCAGCTCGGACATCTTCGTCTCGATCTCCGCCTGGAGTGCCTCCAGCTCGTCGATCACCGCCTGGTCGGAATCCATGATCTCGTTGATGATGTCCAGGCGGCTCAAAAGGTCTGTAAAGCTGTCAGCCTTGAACAGCACAGACCAGTAGGAAATGGTGCCCCGCTCCTCCATGGCCCGCACCCGGCTGCAAAACAGCTCATATTGGGCCTCTTCCTTTTCCTGGGCCTCCACCAGCTCCGCCTGGGTCTGGGTGATGAGGGCGGCGTACTGGTCGATCTGCGCCTCCACATTCTGGATCTGCGCGGTGGTGTTGGCAATCTGCTGGTCCAGCAGGATCTTGCGGTTGACGGCCTCGCTTTTGTCATTGGCCAGCGCGTCCAGCTTTTCCTGCAGTTCCTTTTTCTCCGCGTCCAGGCTGCTTGCCTCGGACTTGAGATCGTTCACGTCGGCCCAGGTGACCGCCATGCCCGGCTCCGCCGAGGACGCCAGAAACACTACCGCCAGTACCAGCGCCGCGGCACAGCGGCCCGCACGGGCAAAAACGCTTCCTTTCTTTTCTCTTTGCCGCATGGCCGTCACCTCACACTTGCAGGAATTTCCGAATGGCGGACAAGCTGCCGCCCACGCCGATCACTATGCCCGCCGCAGCGAAAGTGCCCGCCACCGGCAGCCACATCTCCGTAAACGGGATGATCTGGATCAGCTGAAGGGTATCGTTGTTGGCCACGCCCTTGGCCACGGCGCTGTACAGGCCCCACTGGAGCAAAAACGCCACGGCGGCGCCGATCAGGCCGAACAAAAAGCCCTCATACACAAAAGGCCAGCGGATAAAGCCGTTGGTAGCGCCCACCATGCGCATGATGGCGATCTCCTCCCGCCGGTCGAAGGTGGTAAGCTTGATGGTGTTGGAAATGATGAACACAGAGACCACAAACAAAATGGCGATCAGGGCCACGCACACCACTGTGGCCACGTTGCGCACCGTGATGAAGCCGCCGGCGATCTCCTCATAGGCGTTGACTTTGGCGATGCCCTCCACCGCCTTGACCTGCTCCACCGTGGCGGACTGCTGCTCCAGATCCACTACCTTGATGGCAAACCGGTCCCGGAGGATCTCCGGGTCCAGATCCTGAAACAGCGCCTCGTCCGGATACTGGGCCGTAAAGCTCTCCATGGCCTCCTCCTTGGAGATGAAGGTGGCGGAGGCCACATTGGGGATGGCCTCCAGCGTCTGCTTCAAAGCCCTCGCCTCAGTCTCGGTATAGCTGTCGTCCACATAGGCCAGGATCTCGTTTTCCTGCTCCAGCGTCCGCAGCAGAGCGTTGGCGTTCACTGCCACCAGTGTGAAGGTGCCCATGATCAAAAGGCAGGCCACCGTGATGCCGATGGCGGCAAAGGACATGAAGCCATGGCTGAACATATTGCTCAGACCCTCATGGAAAAAATACCGGAAATCGTGCTTAGCCATGGATGTGCCCTCCCACATAACCGCCTACGCTGTCGTTGATCACATGGCCGGAGTCAATGGTAATGACACGTTTTCCAAACCGGTCCACCAGATCTTTTTCGTGGGTCACCACCACCACGGTGGTGCCCAGCTGGTTGATCTTCACCAAAAGGCCCATCAGCTCCAGTGAGCGCTCCGGGTCCAGGTTTCCCGTAGGCTCGTCGGCGATGATGGTATCCGGGTTATTCACCAGCGCCCGGGCGATGGCCACGCGCTGCTGCTCGCCGCCGGAGAGCTCCGTGGGATAGCTGCTGGCCTTGTTCTCCAGGCCCACCAGCTGCAGTACATAGGGGATCCGCTTGCGGATCTCCTTGGGAGGCGCACCCACGGCCCGCATGACAAATGCCAGATTGTCATAGACCGTCTTTTTCTCAATCAGGCGGAAATCCTGAAAGATCACGCCCAGCGTCCGCCGCATGAGGGGGATCTGCCGGTCCGCAATGTTGCTGATGGAAAAGCCGTTGATCATGATCCGTCCGGCGCAGGGCTCCACCTCGCCGGTCAGCAGCTTGATGATGGTGGACTTACCGGAGCCGGAAGGGCCCACCAAAAACACAAACTCCCCATCCTCAATGGTCAGGCTGATGCCGCGGATGGCTTTTGTGCCGTTGTCGTATTCCATTTCCACGTCTTTGAGTCGAATCATTTGGCACCTCACAGGTCTGATTATCCGTTCAGACGACCGTTTTTCCGGAAAGGTTCCCTCTTTCCGCTCCGGTCGACATAATTCTTTACAAAGTCACATTATAAACAGATTTCCCCGGCAATGCAAGGCATGTGCCGTATTTTCCCGCATTTTTTCTTCCCGGGCCGCAGAGCCCGCCGCCTCTTTCTGCCGCAGGACACAGCCGATCCCTTTACCATGGAAAAAGCCCCGGCCGGGAAGCCGGTCGGGGCATGCAGGCGGTATGTATGGGGAAAATCAGGAGTCGATCCCGCGGGAGGTCAGGTATTTCTTGACCATCAAAGCCACCTTGAAGGTGATGGCATCGTCAAACTCCCGCAGATCCAGTCCGGTGAGCTTTTTGATCTTTTCCAGACGGTACACCAGGGTATTGCGGTGGACGAAGAGCTTCCGGGCCGTCTCGGAGACGTTCAGGTTGTTCTCAAAGAACTTGTGGATAGTAAAGAGCGTCTCCTTGTCCAGCGCGTCAATGGGATTCTTCTTGAAGACCTCCTGGAGGAACATCTCACACAGGGTGGTAGGCAGCTGATAGATCAGACGGCCGATGCCCAGGTTCTCGTAATTGATGACATACTTCTCCGTATCAAAGACCTTGCCCACCTCAATGGCGATCTGGGCCTCCTTATAGCTCTTGGCCAGATCCCGCAGATGGGTAGCCACGGTGCCGATGCCCACCACCACGGCGGGCTCACCGCCCACGCGCAGCGTCTCCTCCACAGAGGCGGCGATTTTGTTGAGCTCCTTGATGCCGGCACCCTCAGGCATCTGCCGGATCAGCACCACATCTCCTTCACCCACGCTGAGAACAAAATCGTTCTGCCGGTCGGGGAACAGGGACTGGATCACATCCGTGGGCACGGACTCGCCCTTTTTCAAAGAGCGCACCACAAACACGCCCCGGGGCACATCGGCGGTGACCCGCAGCTCTTTGGCCCGCATGTAGATGTCGCCCAGCATGATATTGTCCGAAATGATATCCTTTACGAAGGACCCACGGTCGTGCTTTTCCTCATAATAGGCCTTGGCCGCGTTGAGGGCCACCGTGGCCATGGCGCAGACTGTCTTGCTGATCTCATTGTCGCCGAAGGCAAACGCGGCGTAATCGAACTGATTGCTCCACCCGTTGAGCGCCTTAAAGGTCTTTCCATCGGAGGTAACCATGGAACCGCCGGCGGCATTGACCACCGGCACATGCTCCGCCCATCGCTGACCGATCATGGAAAGCTCACTGCATGCGATGACGATTCCCTCCGCGTCGATCACACCGACGGTACGGTCTGTATTTTCCTTCAACTGCAAAACCACATTTTGAAAAATTCTTCCAGACATGGTTGCCCTCCTCACCTAAAATCACACGGGAGTCTTTGTGCATTTTGTCAATGTCTACATTATATCGGCATTTTCGTCAAAACGCAAGATGTTTTTTCTCTTTTCGACAAAAAAATCACCTGCTTTTTGGTGAAGATTTGAATTTGCCTTCAGCTTTCTTAAGCTTTTTGTAAAAGTTCCACTTCTTTCTCTGTTAAAAACCGAAATTTTCCTCTCTCCAGTGCAGGATCCAACGGCAGATTGCCCATTGCGATGCGCTCCAAATACACCACCGGCTTGCCCCGCTGAGCCAGCATACGCTTGATCTGATGGAATTTGCCCTCCCGCAGCGTCACCCGGGCCTCACTCTCCTCACCGGCGGAGAGGATCTCCAGCCCGGCGGGCAGACACACCAGGCCGTCATCCAGCGTCATGCCCGCGGCGAAAGCCGCGCAGTCCTCCTCCGTCAGGCGCCCGGATACGCGGGTATAGTACACTTTATCCACATGGTGCCGTGGAGAGAGCAGGTCATGGGCAAGCCCCCCCTGGTTGGTCAGAAGCAGCAGCCCCTCCGTGTCCTTGTCCAGCCGGCCCACGGGAAAGAGCTTTTGCTTTTGCAGCTCCGGCGGCAGCAGATCCAGCACCGTCTTGCCGCGCCCGTCCTCCGTGGCGGAGAGATACCCTGCGGGCTTGTTGAGCATGATCCACGTATAGCGGCGGTAAGTGATCGCCTCCCCATTGACAACGATCTCCGCCGCCTCCGGATCCGCCTTTTCCTCCGCCGAGCGGGGCGGCATCCCGTCCACCAGTACCCGCCCCTGTCGGATCAGATTTTTTACCTCCCGCCGGGACCACCGCCCGGTGGAAGCGATGATCTTGTCCAGCCGTTCCAGCGCCATCTCCATTCTCCCTTCCCTCGGATTCTGTGGACCATCCTATCATATTCGTCCCAAAAAATGAATAGGAAATTGCAGGAGGGGATCGATATGTTCATTTGGAGTACCCGGTTGTCCAAAAAAAAGCTGGTTCTGGGGGGCGTTCTGGTCGTCTGCGTACTGGCGGCAGTGCTCTGTCTGCCGGCGCTGCTGGGGGAGGATGAGGCGCCGGCCGCTCTGCCGGGCGAGACGAACGCCCAGCGGGTGGAGTATCTGCGCAATTGCGGCTGGGAAGTGGTGGAGGAGCCGGTGGAGACATTCCAGTTCCTGCTGCCGGAAGATCTGGAGGAGCCCTATCTCAGCTACAACGACCTCCAGCTCTCTCAGGGGTTCGACCTGCGTCCTTACTGCGGCCGTCAGCTGGCCCGCTACACCTACACGCTCACCAACTACCCTGACCGCCCAGAGGGCGTCCAGGTGAATCTCTATATCTGTGACGGGCAGATCGTCGCAGGTGACGTGTTCTGTCCGGGTGCCGGCGGTTTCCAGGAGGCACTTCAAGCTGCGCAGTAAGGCTTCGTCGGCGCAAAAAAAGAGGACTGCTGCAAAGCAGCAGTCCTCCTGGGCAGAAGAAAGAAATTAGACTTCCTCGACCTCGGTGACAGCGCCGGAACCAACGGTACGGCCGCCCTCACGGATAGCGAAACGCAGACCCTTCTCGATAGCGATGGGGGTGATCAGCTCAACGCTCATCTCGACGTTATCGCCGGGCATGCACATCTCGGTGCCCTCGGGCAGAGTGATGACGCCGGTAACGTCGGTGGTGCGGAAGTAGAACTGGGGACGATAGTTGTTGAAGAAGGGAGTGTGACGGCCGCCCTCTTCCTTGGACAGGACGTAGACCTGGCCCTTGAACTTGGTGTGGGGGTGGATGGAGCCGGGCTTGGCCAGAACCTGGCCGCGCTCGATGCCGTTACGATCCACGCCACGCAGCAGAGCGCCGATGTTGTCGCCGGCCTCAGCGTAGTCCAGCAGCTTGTGGAACATCTCGATACCGGTAACGACGGTCTTCTTCTTCTCGTCGGTCAGACCAACGATCTCGACTTCCTCGCTGAGCTTCAGCTGGCCACGCTCCACACGGCCGGTAGCCACGGTGCCGCGGCCGGAGATGGTGAACACGTCCTCGACGGGCATCAGGAAGGGCAGAGAGTCATCGCGGGGAGGAGTGGGGATATAGTTGTCAACAGCGTCCATCAGCTCCTTGATGCAAGCATACTCGGGAGCGTTGGGATCGTTGGACTCGGAGATCAGGGCGTTCAGAGCGGAGCCCTTGATCACGGGGATGTCGTCGCCGGGGAACTCGTAGTTGGACAGGGTCTCGCGGACCTCCATCTCAACCAGCTCCAGCAGCTCCTCATCGTCGACCTGATCGCACTTGTTCAGGAACACGACGATAGCGGGCACGCCCACCTGACGGGCCAGCAGGATGTGCTCCTTGGTCTGAGCCATGGGGCCGTCGGTAGCAGCGATAACCAGGATAGCACCGTCCATCTGAGCAGCGCCGGTGATCATGTTCTTGATATAGTCGGCGTGGCCCGGGCAGTCAACGTG
>CAUWEK010000082.1:0-8692 GCA_963557435.1 uncultured Dysosmobacter sp. | reverse complement strand
CAGGCAGAAGCTCCCATGGAAGGGAGCGGGGCTGTCGCGCTCGACAGCCCCGCTCGTCTGTTGCTCAGCGTTGGGGCGACCCTTCGGGTCAGCCGGTGACCTTGGCGTAAGGCACACGGATCTTGGCCACGCCCTCGTCCACGTTGTAGCTATCGGTATTGGCCATCAGCTCGGCGGCGGAGTTCACGTTCTCGACCAGCGTCATGATGGTGGAGGCCATGCCGGCGGCGTCCTGCTTGACGGTACCGGTCATCTGGCCGTTCTCGATCTTCTGGACGGCGGAGTCCATGGCGTCAACGCCGTAGACGGGGATGGTCTTGGAGCCTTCCTCGCCGGTGTTGTAGCCGGCAGCCTGCAGAGCGGAGATGGCGCCCTCGGCCATGCCGTCGTTGTTGGCGATGACCAGCTCGATCATGTTGTTGTTGGCCTCAGAGTAGGAAGCCAGGATGGTGGTCATGTAGTCGGTGGCAGCCTGCGCAGACCAGGCACCGGTGGTGTCCACCAGGTACTTGGAGGTGTTGGCGGGATCATAGAAAGCCAGCTCGGGCTTGCCGGCCTCGGTCAGCTTGGCGTTGGCGTCCTCCACGGAGAACTGGGTGCGGTACTCAGCCTCGGCGTTGCCCTCCTGGCCCTTGAACAGAACGTAGGAGATGGTGCCGTCGCCGTTGAGATCCACGGTGTCGTAGTTCTCCAGCAGGTAGTCGCCGATCATCTCGCCCTGCATGTGGCCGGCCTCGGCAGCGTCGGTGCCGACGAAGGCGCACTGCTCGTAGCTGTTGACCACGTCGTCAGAGACCTCGCGGTTGAAGAAGATGATGGGGATACCGGCATTCTTGGCGGCATCGCAGGCCTGCTGGGCAGCGTCGGGAGAAGAGGTCTCCACGATGTTGACGATCAGGAGGTTGGCGCCGTTGGTGATGGCGGTGTTGATCTGGTCCAGCTGCTGGGCCTGGTTGTTCTGGCCGTCGAAGTTGTTGAAGGTGATGCCGGCCTCGGTCAGCTTGGCATCCATCTCGTTGCGGACGGTGGTGATGTACGCATCGGCAAAGTTGTAATAGAACACGCCGACGTTCAGCTCACTGGCAGCGGGGGTCTCCTCGCCGCCCTCAGCGGGGGTCTCTTCCTGGCTGCCGCAGCCGGACAGCAGACCCAGCACCATGATGGCGGAAAGGGCAAGTGCAAAAAGCTTCTTCATTCTGGTTCCTCCTATAAATTTTGAATTCCGACGGCCGAAAAGGGCCGTCCATTCGGAGATAGCCTCATTATAGCGTCGTGCCATGGAAAAAACGATAGAAAATTCTTTGAAGTTCTAGGAAAAAACTTCGCTTGGGCAGAGAAAAATGAAGAGAATTTTCACGAATTATGTCGGCCAGAGGACAGATGTGTCCTATTGTGTCCGGGTATGGGAGATTTTCCCGAAAAAAAGCCCCCGCCTTTCGGCGGGGGCAGGGGGGAGGCGTTACTCCTCCACGTCCTTGAGCCGGTCCAGATGAGGGCTGGTGACGCAGCTCATCTCCGGTGCGGCGTTCTTGAATTTTTCCACGCTGGCGGCGCTCTCCTTCACGGGGGTGATGGTGCCGGCGCCGGCCACGCAGCCGCCGGGGCAGGCCATGCCCTCCAGCAGGTAGCCGTCGCGCTTGCCGGCCTTGGCCATCATGAGCATCTTGCGGCACTCACGCAGGCCGTCGCCGTACTCGATCTTGACCTCCCGGTCGGGATCGATGTGGCTGATGGCCTCCACCACAGCGGCGGCCACACCGCCGCCCACGGCGAAGCCCCGGCCCATGCCGGTTCCCTCGTCCATGTTGTCGTCGGGGCCGGGCTCGATGGCGGCAAAGTCGATGTCCTTGGCGTCGAACATGCCCTGAAGCTCCTCAAAGGTCAGCACGAAGTCCACGTCGGAGCGGACGGACTTGCGGTTGGCCTCCAGCTTCTTGGCGGCGCAGGGCCCGATGAAGCAGATGCGGGCGTTGGGATGGTCCTTTTTCACCATGCGGGCGGTGATGACCATGGGGGTCAGGGCCATGGAGATATAGTCCTTGAACTGGGGGAAGAGCTTCTTGGCCATGACGGACCAGGCAGGGCAGCAGGAGGTGCCCATGAAGGGCTGCTTGGCCGGGACGTTCTCCAGGAAGTCGTGGGCCTCCTCCACGGTGCAAAGGTCGGCGCCGATGGCCACCTCCACCACGTCCTTGAAGCCCAGGATGCGCATGGCAGCCTTGATCTTGGGCGGCGTTGCCTCCTTGCCGAACTGGCCCACGAAGGCGGGCGCCACGCAGGCGATGACCTCCTCGCCGCGCTTGATGGCGTTGATGATCTGGAAGATCTGGCTCTTGTCGGCGATGGCGGCGAAGGGGCAGTTGACCAGGCACATGCCGCAGGAGACGCACTTGTCATAGTCGATCTTGGCCCGGCCCAGCTCGTCGGAGCCGATGGCGTCCATGCCGCAGGCGGCGGCGCAGGGGCGCTCGATCTTGCTGATGGCCCGGTAGGGGCACTGGTTGAAGCACTTGCCGCACTTGATGCACTTGTCCTGATCGATGTGGCAGTGCTTCTGCTCGTCCAGGTAGATGGCGTCCTTGGGGCAGACGTTCATGCAGGGGTGGGAAATGCAGCCCTGGCAGCTGTCGGTGATGCGGATCTGCTTGGGGGGGCAGGCGTTGCAGGCGAAGGGGATGATATTGACCAGGGGTTCTTCAAAGTACTTGTCGTCGGCTTCCACCACTTCCTGCATATGGGCGCTGACGGGGGCGTTGGCACCGGCGGGCTCCAGGTTCATGCCCAGGGCCAGGCGCACCCGCTCTTCCACGATGGCCCGCTCCAGGAACACGTCGTGGCGGTGGTGGGCCACCTCGCCCTGGATCATGTTGTAGGGGATCATGTCCACACGGTTCATGTCCCCGCCCTCATAGGCCAGACGGGCAACCTCGGTAAATACGTTGCGGCGGATCTCGTCTACCGCGCTGTGAACTCCTCTCACGTTCATTTCCTCCATTTTTGCCGGGCGGTCGCATTCCGGCCCGGGTAGTGTGAATTGGCCTAATCATTATATAGAAGGGTGCCTTTTTTTGCAAGGAAAATTCCGTGTTTTCCCCGGAGAAACAGGAAATATTTGCAATTTCTTTTCACATACGGGCCCTGCCGTGCGCCGGAGGCGGACTTTCAGATGCGTTTCAGCTTCTTTTTTATAATGAGTACTATCCCAAGACCGCCATTGGTGGTATAATGGTTTTGATTACGGCCCCGGGACGGACCGGTGCGCCGATTCTCACGATCGGAGGAATTTCCCCTTATGGAGATGGACTGGAGACAGCGGCGGACGAACGGCGCCCTTTTTTCGATTTTGATGATTCTGGTGATCTTGGTGCTGGTGGTGGGCGGTGTGCGCTATCATCAGTACCGCCAGGCCCAGCAGGTCCCGGAGGACGAGTCGGTCACGCTGAGCGCGGACTCCGCCCACAGCTACGCCGCGCTCTCTTACAGCAACGGCTCCGCCACGCTCTCTTTCTCCGTGGACCCGGAGACCGACCAGTGGATCTGGACGGATGACCCCACCTTCCCCCTCAGCGACACCACGGTGGAGGAGATCTGCGCCATGCTGACGGACCTGAAGCCCCAGCAGACTCTGACGCCGGACACGGACCTGGCGGACTACAACCTGGACGACCCCTCCGTGTACATCTCCGCCACCCGGGCCGACGGGTCCGTGCTGCGGCTGGACTTCGGCAAGACCACCACCGACGGCAAGAGCTACTATGCCCTCATGAACGACGACCCGGCCCAGGTGTACATCTTTGACGGGGCCCTGGTGGAAAAGCTCTCCGTTGCCATTTACGACATGGCCCAGCTTCCGGTGCTGCCGGCCCTGACGGAGAAGACCGTTCTCTCCTGCACCGTCGTCGGCGCCGCGGAGACCACCATCACTGCCGGCAGCGCAGAAGACGGCGGGCGGACCTGGCTTTGCGGCGGGCAGGACGTGACGGACAACGAGACCGTTTCCGCCCTGCTCAAGCAGCTGGAGCTTCTGACCTTCACCAAGTGCGTGGACTACCGTCCCTCCGACGAGGCCGCGTCCATCTGCGGCTTTGACGCGCCGGCTGCCACGGTGGAGGTGGCCTATACCTCCGACGCCGGCACCGAGCAGACCATGACGCTCACCATCGGCACCGCGTCCGTGGACGGGACGGGCCGCTATGTGCGCCTGAGCGGGGAGGACGCCATCTACCAGCTCTCCTCGGAGGCGGCCGCGCCCATGCTGACCCTGGCGCAAAACGGTCTGGGCGCCTGAAACGCCCGAAATGACGAAAGAGGAGGCGCTTGAACCTTGCGCGTTTTGATCGTGGAAGACGAGGTGCGGCTGGCCGCCACCTTGCAGGACCTGATGGAGCTGGACGGCTACGCCGCCGACGTGTGCCACGACGGGGAGTCCGGGCTGGACAACGCCCTGACCGGTATCTACGACGTGGTGATCCTGGATGTGATGCTGCCCAAGATGGACGGCTTTTCCGTGCTGCGGCAGCTGCGCGCTTCCGGCAGCGCCGTGCCGGTTTTGATGCTCACGGCCCGCAGCGAGCTTTCCGACCGGGTGTCCGGTCTGGACCAGGGGGCCGACTACTACCTGACCAAGCCCTTTGAGCCCAAGGAGCTCATGGCCTGCGTACGGGCCCTGGGCCGCCGCCAGCCGGAGCTGCGGAACACCGATCAGATCCAGTGCGCCGATCTGACGCTGGAAAAGAGCTCCTTCACCCTCTCGTGCGGGGAGCGCAGCGTGCGTCTGAGCCGCCGGGAGTTTGACATGATGGAGCTTTTGATGCTCAATCAAAAGCAGGTCATCACCAAGGAGTCCCTGCTTTTGAAGATCTGGGGCTACGAGTCCGACGCCGAGGACAACAATGTGGAGGTTTACATCTCCTTTTTGCGCAAAAAGCTGGATCATCTGCACTCTCAGGTGCGCATCAAGACCATCCGCATGGTGGGCTATTGCCTGGAATTTCCAAAGGATTGACGTTTTTTCCACTTTTCCACAGAATTATCCACTTTTTCAACAAGCTTTTCCACAAAGGGGGTGCAGCCGTTGATCCGGAAGCTCCGTTTGAAATTTGTGGCGCTGAGCATGTCACTGGTCTCCGCGGTACTTTTATGTATCTTCCTGTCGGTGAACTTCTCCGTACAGGGCAGCATCGAGGCCATCAGCCGCCAGGTGCTCCACCAGGTGATCCAGGATGACGGCATGGGCTATTTCTCCGACGCCGACCGGCCGGACATCGCCATTTTCCGGGGCCAGGAGCGGGTGCTGCTTCCCTATTTCACTGTGAATGTGTGGCCCCAGAACGGCATCGCCTACGTCACCGGCGGCACCTACTCCAATCTGGAGGACACGGAGGTGCTCCAGGACATCCTCAGCGCGTGCCTGCGTCAGGAGCAGGACGAGGGCACTATCCCAAGCTATGGTCTTCGGTATTTGCGCCAAGACAACGGCGCCTACGAGAAGATCGCCTTCGTGGACATGTCCATGGAGCAGGCCATGCTGCGCAGAACGCTTCTTTCCTATGTCCCCATCGCCCTGGGCGCCTTTTTGCTGCTGCTGGCAGCGTCGGTGCTGCTCTCCCGCTGGGCCACGGCCCCGGTGGAGCGGGCCTGGAAGGCTCAGCGCCAGTTCCTCTCCGACGCCTCCCACGAGCTGAAAACGCCTCTGACCGTCATCCTCTCCAACGCGGAGCTGCTGGAGAGCGCCCAGCTGGACGGACGCAGTGCCCGCTGGGCGGACAACATCCACTCCGAGGCCCGGCAGATGAAGTCCCTGGTGGAGCAGATGCTCACCCTGGCCCGGGCAGACAACATGTCCACAGCGCCGGTCTTTTCCCAGGTGTCCCTTTCGGACACGGCGGAGGACTGCGTGCTGGCCTTCGAGCCGGTGGCCTACGAGGCGGGCAAGTCCCTGGTCTACGACATCGCCCCCGACGTGCTGGTCCAGGGAGACGCGGACCGTCTGCGCCAGCTGGTGAGCATCCTGCTGGACAACGCCATCAAATACGGCGCCGACGGCGGCACCATCACCCTCTCCGTGCAGAAGCTGGACCGGCAGGCCCGGCTGATGGTGGCCAATCCCGGCGAGCCCATCCCGCCGGAAAAGCTCTCCCACCTCTTTGAGCGGTTCTACCGAGCAGACGACTCCCGGGGCGAAAAGAGCGGCTTCGGTCTGGGCCTGGCCATCGCGGAGAACATCGCCTCCATCCACAAGGGCACTTTGCGGGTCGAGAGCGACGCCGTATCCACCCGTTTCACCTTCACCATGCCTCTGCGCAAGTGAAAAAAGACGCTGGCAAAAAGAGCCTCCCGCTTTTGCGGGAGGCTCTTTTTTGTCGTTTACAGCAGCATCTGGGCCAGGGCCACCAGGGCCGGCACCGAGACGATGGAGACCACGGTGCTCTGGCACACGGTCACCACGCTGAGCTTGTAATCACAGCCGTACTGTTGGGCGAACACGCAGATGTTGGCGCCCACCGGCGTGGCCGCGGCCAGAAACGCCGCCATGGCCACGTCCGTGCTGCTGATGGGCAGCAGCCAGAACAGCAGCAAGATCACGGCGGGGATCACCACCAGGCGCATGGCCACGCACCCCCAGGCCCGCCTATCCAGCAGCTCCCGCCAGGAGAGCTGGGCCAGGTAGGTGCCCATGAGGATCATGGCCACCGGCGTATTCATGCCGGCGATGTAGCCAAGGGTGGAGGTGACGATCTCCGGCACCGGCACGGCGGTGAAAAACAGCACCACACCGATGATGATACCGATGACCACCGGGTTTTTGGCCACGTTCCGGGCCGAGATGGCGTCCCGCCGGTCGGCCATGATGTACACGCCGTAGGTCCACTGGAACAGGTTCAAAAGGGCCACGGAGGCCGCCACGTAGAAAACGCCCTCCTCCCCGATGGCCGCCTGGGCCAGGGGGATGCCGATGAAGCCCGCGTTGCAGAAGGCAGCGGCGAAGTTCTCCATGCGCCGGCGCTTGCCGAATACCACATAGGCCAGCACCATAGCCACCAGGAACCCCAGCAGGGCAAGACCCGCCGAAAGGGCCAGCGCCTGGATGCGCTCCGGCGTGCGGGGCACGATGTAGGACTTGATGATGACGCAGGGGATGATGATCCGCAGCAAGATGGCGCCCAGGTCCTTCGTACCCTGCTCCGACAAGTAGCCCTTGCGCCGGAGCACCACGCCCACCGCGATCAGCAGCGCCATAATGGCGATCTGCCTGAGCAAGATGGTGATCATAAGACCCTCAGATCCTTACAGCATCTTGGCCAGCACGCTGGCGATGAACACGGAGAGGATGGTGACGGAGGTGAAGCCGGAGATGACGTAGGCCGTCTGGATCTTGGCGGACACGGCGTCCCGCTCCTCGGGAGTCTGGGCCACGGCGTTGGTGATCTCGGTGGCGATCAGCTCGGTACCGGGATAGCCGATCATCTGGCACATGGCGATGCCGATGGACAGGTTCTTGCTGCCCACGATCTTCCAGGCGGGGGTCAGGTAGAACACGATGAAGGTGAACACCAGCACGGCCACGAAGATGACCACGGTGGCAAAGCCGATGGTGGGCAGCATGCTAAGGTCCACCTTGGCCAGGGAGGGGATGATGGTGCACAGGGACAGGAAGGAGAAGAAGCCGTTGGCCTTGGCATAGTCACGCAGCAGGTTGGAGGGCACCAGGCCGGTATTGCGGGCGATGATGCCGAACACCATGCACCAGATGGACATGTTCACCCAGCCCTGGCACAGCTCGCCCAGGATCTGGGCCAGCCACATGAACGCGGCGGCGATGGCCAGGCAGATGAAGGTGGTGTAGTACTTCTTCTTGTTCTCCCAGAAGTAGGTCTTCTTCTCACCGCCCACAGAGGCAGCCTGCTCGGCATACCAGCTGTAAGTGGGATCGGCGGCGTGCTTGGCCCGCAGGTCGGCCACCAGGGCGTTGGCCACGCCCAGGCCGCAGTTGGAGGCGGGCAGGGTGCCCACGAACTTCTGCACGGCGTAGATGAAGGTGGCCAGAGCCGCGGCGGTATCCAGGCCCAGGCTGTTGCACGCGTCCACCATGGTGGTGGTGGCCACGATGCCGCCGTTGACCACGGGGGCGGCGGCCAGGGCGAAGTCCTTGCCCACAATGGGGATCACCACGGCGCAGCCCAGGATGGCGGCAGCCATGCCCACCACGGCGCACAGCACGGTCCGCCACTCCTTTTTCAGCGTGGCGATGTCCACGGACGTGCCCATGTTAAAGAGCAGGAAATACTGGCCCAGGCTGGCCACACCGGCAAAGCCGGACACTTCCATGATGTTGGCGGGATAGATGCCGGTCATGAACAGGACCAAAAAGCCCATCATGATGACGAACATCGAAGAGATCTTCGCCTTGGTCAGGGCGCCCACCAGGTCGCCCACGAAGAAGATCAGCAGTACGGCAAATACTGCCTGATAGGTTGTCATTTCCATTTTCTTGCCTCCTTAGGTTTTACACACACATTTATTTCGACGCGCAGCTTTCCGCGAACGTCTCGATGAGGGTCTGGCACAGCTCGCCGGAGCGGAAGAAGTCCTCCAGCACCAGCTGCTCGGCCTTGGTATGGTTCTTGGTGTAGCCGGTGGCCACGCCCACGGTGGCCATGCCCTGGGCGTTGTAGATATTGGCGTCCATACC
>CAUWEK010000081.1:0-8751 GCA_963557435.1 uncultured Dysosmobacter sp. | reverse complement strand
CCACCTTGCCGATGGCCTGGGCCATACCGGCGGGGCAGTCGGACTGGAAGATGTTGCGGCCCATGTCCACGCCGTGGGCGCCCTCGGAAATGGCCCGGTAGGCCATGTCCAGAGCCTCCAGCTCCGGCAGCTTCTTGCCGCCGGCAATGACGATGGGCACCGGGCAGGCGGCGGCCACACGCTCAAAGCCGTCGCAGTAGTAGCTCTTGACGATGTTGGCGCCGTTTTCCGCCAGCACGCGGGTGGCCAGCAGGAAGAACTTTTCCGTGCGCTCCATCTGCTTGCCCACGGCCACCACGCCCAGGGTGGGGATGCCCAGGCGCTCGCCGGCGTTGGCGGTGCGGCTAAGGAGCTCCAGCGAGCGGGACTCGCCGGGGGCGCCGATGAAGGTCTGCACGGCCATGCAGTCGGCGTCCATGCGGGCGGCGCTCTCGGCGTCGCAGGCGATGCCGCCGCCATTGGACATCTCGTCAAAGAGAACGGTGGTGTCGTAGGTCACCCGTACGCACTTGGCCACCCGGGCGGCGGGCGGGATGCAGGCGCGGATGACGCCCCGGGTGCCCATGAGCACGTCCACATGGGGGATCAGGGGCGGGATCACCAGGTCGATGCGCTCCAGGCCCGCGGTGGGGCCCATGATGTAGCCGTGGTCAAAGGCCAGCATGACCGTGTTGCCGGACTTGGGGTCGAACATGCGCCCCAGGCGGCTCTTCATGCCGAAATCACAGTGGGCCGCGCCTTTGACGTAAAAGCCCTCCTGGGCTGCGGGCACGTCCAGATGGTAATCGTGGGCGGCCTTGTTGCCGATATTGTCTGCCATGGCTCACTCCTTGCTGTACGCGGGGGTGTGGCAGGGGGTGTTCCACAGGCGGATGAACTCGTCGTCCCACTTGGCGATGTTCATCTGGAAGCCGCCGGCCTCCTGCACGGTGAGGATCTCGCCCACCATGCTGGCCACCACCTCCACGCCTTTGGCTTTCAGGAACTCCACGGTGTCCTTGAACAGGACCAGCATCTCCATCATGGTGGTGGCGCCGCAGCCGTTGATCATGACAAAGGCTTTGTCGCCGGATTTGAGCTGCAGCTTGCGGCTCAATGCCTCGGCCACGGTGGCCACGGTGTCCTTGGAGGACATCATGGGCACCCGGACGCCGCCGCCCTCGCCGTGCTGGCCCGCGCCGATCTCCATCATGTCGGTCTCGCCCAGGTCGCCGAAGGACATGCCGTTCTGGGGATGGGTGGCGTCGGTGGACTTGACGGTGATGGAGGCCATGTTGTCGGCGTAGCGCTGGGCGATCTCGGCCACCTCGTCCAGGCTCTTGCCCTCCCGGGCAGCGGCCGCGGCGATGTGGTACAGGGCCACCGCGCCGGCAAGGCCCCGCTTGTTGTCCTCGCCGTTGGGATCGTACTGCACTTCCTCCCCGGTGACCACCTGGCGGAAGTTGAGTCCGGCCTTCTGGGCCAGCTTGATGGCCTGCTTGCCGGCCAGCTGGTCGCCGGCGTAGTTCAATGTCAGCAGCAGCACGCCGTGGCCCTTGTCGGCCAGCTTCATGGCGTCAAAGACCAGCTTGGCGTTGGGGGCGGCGAAGATGTCGCCCACGGCCTGCACGTCCAGCATGCCCTTGCCCACGAAACCGGCCTGGGCAGGCTCGTGGCCGGAGCCGCCGTAGGTCACAATGGTCACGCGGTCGGCGTCGGCCAGGTCCTTGCTGATGACCAGGTGGCCGTCCACCTCCACAATGTCGGGATAGGCCAGGCCCAGGCCCACCAGTTCCTCGTCGGTAATGGTCTCAGGAGCGTTGATAAACTTCTTCATTTTCATGTGATGTACCTCCCGGTATCAAAAATAGATGAAATCAGCCCTGGGCAAGGCCCTGGAAAAACAGGGACATGGAGGTGGCGCCGGCGTCGGGGGTGCCGATGGTCTGCTCGCCGTAGCTCTTGGCACGGCCGAATTTGGCGGTGAATTGCCGGGTGGCCTCTGCTCCCTCCCGGGCGGCCTGGGCGGCCAGGGTAAAAAGTTCTGCCTCGTCGCTGCCGGCATAGGCGGCAATGGCTTGGCTTGCGGGGATGAGGGCGTCCATCATGGTCTTGTCGCCCACCTTGGCCCCGGAGATGTCGTCCAGCGCCGCAAAGCCCTGGGCGAACATGGCCTGGAGCCCGGCCACGTCGATGTCCTCCCCGGCTGGGGCGGCCTCCTGCATGCCGTCCAGCCAGGTGTTCCACAGGGGAACGGCGCTGCCGCCGTTGAGGACCATGACGGCCATGGCGGCGTCGTCCAGCATGGACTGGATACCGCCCTCGGCCTCCTCCACCGCCTGGGAGATGGCCCCGGCGATCTTGGTCATGGTGAGCCCGTGGTCGGCGTCGCCGAATTTGGAGTCGATCTGGGTCAGGGTGTCCTCCGCGGCGGTCACGCAGGCACAGGCGTGCTGGAGCCGCGCGGCAAGTTCGGTCTTTTTCACTGCCACATACCCTCTTTCCTAGCATGAAAATGGCGTTATTCTGTGCTCGGTCCCTGCCGGGCACGGCGAAGACAGCTGCATAAAAGTGTTACGTTTGTGCCTTGATTTTATCGCGACAGGTAACGGAAGTCAATAAAACTGGTTAGGTTCTCTATAAATGATAAAATAATTCCGATAAAATTGTGCAATAAATAAAAAAGAACTCCTCCTCTTGGGTGGAAGCACAAGAGGAGGAGTTACATATGTAACAATTATGCCAGAGCGGACCGGACCAGGTCGGCCCGGGCCACCAGATGGGTGAAGAGGCCGGTTTTCAGCGCCCCCTGCAAGGCCCGGACGCTGGTGTTGGCCGAGCACACGCCGATGATGTTGGGGCAGCGGCTCAGCTGCTCCAGGGGGATCTGGATGGCGAAGTCCTGCTCGGACTGGATCACCTTGCCCTGGGGATTGAAGTAGTAGACCAGCAGCCGCCCGCAGGTGTGTTCCTGCTGCAATAGGTCCCCGTAGCGAACCAAAGAGGCAAAGTCGGGGCTGGAGGGATAGTTGCCGATGTTGACCAGGGCTGTGTCCATCTTGTCCCATTGGGCCTGGATCTGCCGGTAGATCTCCGAGGAGCAAAGCAGCTGCTTTTCCTCCACACTGTCCGGCAGGGCGGGCAGGTAGATAAAGTGGGGGGCAGCTCCCAGCTGCTGGGCGATGAGACGCACGTTTTCGTTGGACTGGTAATTCCGGGCGGGGATGCTGGCGTTGCCCACCAGGGGGCAGATGTCGGTGACGGTGCTGCCCAGCTGGGGGTGGGCCTCCAGCCAGGTGACCAGCTGGCCGATGAGATGGCCCCAGCCGATGCCCAGACGCCGGGACCGCAGCTGCCACAAAAGCTGCACAGCCCCCTGGGAGAGCAGCTGGTTGGTGGCGTCGTCGTCCTGCCCGTCCTCCACCAGCACCCCGTCCCGGATGGAGGTGGAGCGGCGCAGCTGCTCCACCAGTTGGCCCTGCCGGGCTTCCGGGTCGTGGATGCGGATCTCCACCACGCCGTGCTCCCGGGCCTCCGCCAGCATGCGGCTGACCAAAGGCCGGGATACGCCCAGCTCCTTTGCAATGTCGCTTTGCTTCCAGTCGTCCAGATAGTACCGCCGGGCCACATACGCAAGCTTTTTCTGTTTTTCCTCACTGATGCCCATGACGCGCCCGCTTTCTTCTCAAGGTGTTACATATGTTACTTATAACACAAAGCGCGGCGGGGCGCAACGGGGAAATGCCGGTGTTACTGCATGGGGATGGAGTGGATCAGGTCTTCCACCGTGCCGGGGAAGGGGGTGAAGGCGGGGGTCAGGTCCCGGGCCAAAAACTCCGCGGCAAAGGACAGCTGGGCGGCCACGCCGGTGACCAGGGCGGATTCGTCGATGTCGAACATGGGGTTATGGGGAATGGCGGTGATGCCCATGTCCTCGTTTTTGACGCCCAGCATGCAGTACGCGCCGGGATACAGCCGCATCATCAGCGCCATGCTCTCAGAGGCGAACTCCGGCGGCATCTCGGCCAGCACGTCCTCCCCCAGGTTTTTGCGGATCCCTGCCCGGGCGATGTCCACGCAGTCCTTGTTGTTGAGGATGCCGAAGGAGGGGCCCCGCATAGCGTTGATGGTATAGGTGCAGCCGTAGAGCCGGGCGGTGCCGTCCAGCAGCTCCAAGAAGCGGCGGCGGATGGCCATGCCGGCGGTCTCCTGGCTGAATACCCGGCCGTTGCCGGCAAAGTTCAGCGTGGGGGCGATGATGTTCCAGGTGGTGCCGTACTGTACTTTGCAGATGGCCAGAGTGGCGGGGTCACAGGGGCTCACATCCCGCATCCAGATGGACTGCAGCCCGCCGTAGAACGCGTGGAAGCAGTCCAGGGGGTTGTTGGAAAGGTCCGGCCGGGAGCCGTGTCCGCCCTTGCCGGTGATGGTCACGTCGAAGGAGAAGTTGCCCGCGGTGGTGGGACCGTACAGCGCGGCGATCTTCCCTGCCTCCAGCCCGGGGGCCACGTGCAGGGCGTGGCAGGCGTCCACCCGAATGTGCTCTGCCTCCAGATAGCGCAGGATGAACTCCAGGTTGTTGCCGCCCTCTTCGCCCCGTTCAAAGCACAAGATCACCCGGCCGGGCAGCTCCGCCTCGTGCTCACGCAGGATCTTGGCGGCGGTGAGCAGCATGGCGGTGTGGGCGTCGTGTCCGCAGGTGTGTGCCACGCCGGGCACCTGGGAGATGGGGCAGCGCTTGGGCTGCTTGGTATTGTTCGGGGACTCCTGCATGGGCAGCGCGTCCATGTCGCCCCGCAGCAGGACCGTGCGGCCCCGGTGCGCGTCGCCTAAAAAGCCCAGGATGCCGCCGTTTTCCACTTCCACGTAGGGGACACCGAACTGGTCCAGCTTCTGGCGCAGGAAGCGCAGGGTCTCGAACTCCTGTCCGCTGAGCTCCGGATGCTGGTGCAGGTGGCGGCGCAGGGAGATGACCAGTGCTTCGTTTTCCTTGGCAAGCTTCAAAATATCCATGATATGCTACCTCCCTTTCTCAAACGCCTGTCCAGCCGACCACGGCCAGAACACCCAAAAATACGCACGTCAGAGCCATCAGCACCAGCGTCAGCGGCGCGGCGAACTTGAAGTACTTTCCGAAGGAGCCCACGCCGGCCAGGGTGATGGCGCCCATGGTGGCGCCGTCCAGGGGGTTGATCATGTTGGTGATGCCGTCGCCCATGTTGAAGGCGGACACCACCACCTGCCGGGTGATGCCCAGCATGTCGCCGATGGGGGCCATGATGGGGATGACCACAGCGGCCTGACCGCCCCGGGAGGGGATGAGGATGTTGATAAAGGCGTTGAGAATGAACATCAGGGCAGCGGACACGCCCTTGGAGACGTGGGACAGAGGGGTGACCACAGCGTTGATGATGGTGGGCAGCACATTGGCCTGGGTCAGCGTCAGGCCGATGGCGGAGGCGGCGCCCATGACAAAGCAGATAAAGGCCATACCGGCGCAGCCGGCGGAAAAGGACTTGACGATCTCGTCCACGTTCTTTCCCCGGATCAGTGCGGCGATGATGGACAAAATGGCCATGATGGCAAAGCACACGCCCCGCTCCCACTTGAGGTTGTTCAGGGCAAAGGCCACGAAGAAGGTGCCGCCGAACAGCAGCAGCATGGTGATGACGGCGCTGGCGGACACGGCGGCGGCGCCGTCGGATTCACCGTCTCCGGCGGCGGCGCACCAGTCGGTGGTGCCCATGAGGCTCCTGGCGGGGTTTTTCTTGATGCGGCGGGCATACAGAGCGATGTACAGTGCTACCACGAATGTGCACACGATCCACCAGAAGGTGCGCATGGCAAAGCCGGAGTACAGTTCCACGCCGGCGATGCCCTGGGCGATGTAGGCGCACATGGGACCGGAGGCAAAGCCGATGAAGGTGCCGTAGAAGAAAATGCCGATGCCCACCAGGGGGTCCAGCCGCATCTTGCGGCTGACGATGGCGCCCAGGGAGCAGAAGGCGATCAGGGCGTTATTGGCGGCAAAAGCGCCGATGGTGGACATGAGGAAGGTCAGCACGAAGATGATGAGCACGTCGCCCTTGCCGCGCATGCGGGTGACGATGCCGTTGACCACTTCCTCGGCGGCGCCCAGAGACAAGAACACGCCGAAGATGCCGCCGAAGTACAGGATCAGGCTGATGGTGGACGCCATGGAGATCATACCGTCATAGATCAGGCCCAGGGCGGTCCAGGGGGCTACGGGGGTCTTTTCAATGTAGTGGAAGGTGCCGGCGATGGTGGCGCCGGTCTCGGGGTCCACGTCGAAGGCGCCTGCGGGGATGATGTAGGTGAGGACACTGGCGATCAGCAGCAACAGCAGCACCAGCAACACCAGCGGCGGGGCGCTCCGGCTTTTCTTGGAAGCAGACAGGGATGACATGATCGTTCTCTCCTTTTTTTCTGAAGTCCCGGGATACTGCCTGCTATTAAAGCAAATATCGTGCCATGGTCGGAATTTGACATAATGGATAAAAAAGCGCCGATTTAAGAAGCGTTTCTCAGCAACTTAAATAGACGCTTTTTTATAAGGGATAAAAAATAACCCAAGATATCCCATTAAAAACCCGAACCTGACGCGGAGCGCAGGGATTCGGCCTTTTCCGTCAGCCGGTAGCCCCTGTGGTTTTCGCACGGCACCAAAAATCCGGCCTCCGCCAGGCGGCCCATGAGGCTGCGGATCTCCTGTTCCCCGGCGGGCAGGTCCTCCATGGCGGCCATGGCGGCCAGCTGTCTGCGTCCGGGAATGATGCCCCGCCGGGCGCCCTGGTCCAGGGCACGCAGCAAAAACAGCCCCAGCTCCCGCTTTCGCCCGCACACGCTGCAAAACTCCTCCGCCACCGGCAGGGCGGTGGCGGCCGGGCGGAAGGTGCCCGGCAGATCGGCGGCCGTCACGGTGCGCACGTCCATGTACTTGAGGTATTCGGCCAGGTTCCGCAGCTCCCGGACGTTGCCCTCCCAGCGGTGGTGCAGCAGCATCTGCTGGGCTTCGGGGGTGAGGGTGATATCCGCCCCGATCTGCCAGCAGATGTGCTGGAACAGCAGCAATATGTCCTGACCCCGCCGGCGCAGAGGCGGGATCTCCACCAGCATGGTGTTGAGGCGGTAATAGAGATCCTTGCGGAAGGTGCCGTTTTCCACCATGCGGGGAATATTTTCGTTGGAGGCGGCCACGATCCGCACGTCCACGGGGATGATCTCGCTGCCGCCTACCCGCATGACCTCCTTTTCCTGCAAGACCCGCAGGAGCTTCACTTGCAGGGTGGGGCTCATGCCCTCGATCTCGTCCAAAAACAGCGTGCCCCGGTGGGCATATTCAAAAAGACCCAGCTTTCCGCCCTTTTTGGCGCCGGTGAAGGCGCCGTCGGCATAGCCGAACAGTTCACTTTCCAGCAGACTCTCCGGCAGCGCGGCGCAGTTGATAGCCACGAAGGGCATGTCGCGCCGGGGGGAGGCGTGATGGATGGCGTGGGCAAAGAGCTCCTTGCCCGTGCCGCTCTCCCCCATCAGCAAAACGGAGGCGCTGGTGGCGGCCATTTTCTGCGCAATGGTCTTGGCCCGGCACATCTCCGGACAGGCAGCCACGATGTCGTCAAAGCAGTATTTGCTGGTGTGCCCCTTTTTCAAAAGCTGGAGCCGCAGCCGGTGCTGGGTGCGCTCCTCCTCCGCAAAGGGCTGGAGCATGGTGAAGTAGCCCCGGCGTGCGCCGTTTCGCAAAATGGGGGCCGAAGTGACGGAAAAGTCCGTTTGGTGGAAATGGACGATGTGGGCGTCCCGTCCGGCGGGCGAGGTCTCCTGGTTCAAAAAGAAGGCCCGGGGCAGCAGCTGGGCCGTTTCCGGCACGGTGCGGTGCAGCACGGACTGGGCCTGGACTCCCAGCATGGTTTCTGCCGCCGCATTGAAGGCAAAGATCCGGTCGCTCTCGTCCACACCCAGAATGCCCAGGGGAAGCGCCCCCAGCAGGCTCACCAGATTGCCCTCGGAGACGGAGGCCTTGGCGGTGAGGTTGTCCAGGGAGTAATTGCTCATGGCCAGACTGTCCGTATAGGCCCGGTAGTTTGCGTCCTCCAATACCCCCGGCAGCTCCAGCCGCAGGGCGATCTCTGCCACGGTGGCAGGCTGGAAATACCGGGGCCCCAGGTCGATGACGGTCTCCGGTCCGGGCGGGACCAGCTCGGGATACCCCACTGTCAGCGCCAGGGAACACCCCGGCGGAACGGAGGCGCCTGGAGCATAGGGGTGCAGCTGCAGGCCGTGGACCCCCAGCCGCAGCAGGTCGGAGATGGACTCCATGGCCATCTCCATATTGTGGTTGACCAGCATGGCCCTGGTGCCCTGGGGATAGGGACGCAGCTGTTCCACGCTGCTGCGCAGAAACGTGAGACGGGGGAAGACTCTGCGCTCCGGAGGGATAAGGGACATTGCCTCCGGCGGCAGCGCAGAAACGTTGATGAGATACAGGTCCGCCGGCTGGAGGTGGTGGATGCTGCCGTCCTCCTCACAATAGAGCCGGATGTCCACCTGGTCGCCTAAAATGGATGCAAGCAAATGGGTATACCACTCCCCTGCCCGGCGGGTCTGAAAGAGATTGGCCAGCGTCTTCACGGCGGGACCTCCTTTCGATGGGTTCATATGATCCAGCATAGCATGAATTCCCCGGCGTGTACAGTCACAGCCCTGATTCCCGGCGCAGGAAAAAAGGACGGAGCACGCGGAAAGCGTGCTCCG
>CAUWEK010000080.1:0-8774 GCA_963557435.1 uncultured Dysosmobacter sp. | reverse complement strand
ATCCAGCTTTCTGGATTACCTTTCGGTGGCCACTGACGCGTGCCGGCTGGAAGACGGAAGCGTTTACCCCGCGCCCTGGAGGCATTACGGAATTTATACGCAAAATCATATCGTGGATGTCATTGCACACGTGGAACCAAAAGTGTTTTATTCAGGAAACGTGGAATGATAACGGGGAGACCACGATATCACAGGCAGAATCCTGATAGGTTGAGAGGAAACCATGATCGAAATTCAAGGAAAATACAACGAGGCCAGGATCTTCACCGATGTGGTGGACAGCGCCTCCATCGCACAGGTCCAGGAACTGTGCGATCAGGAATTTACAGCAGGCAGCCGCATCCGGCTCATGCCGGACATCCACGCCGGCAAGGGCTGCACCATCGGCACCACCATGACCATCACCGATAAGGTGGTGCCCAATCTGGTGGGGGTGGACATCGGCTGCGGCATGGAGACCACCCGCATCCGGGAGGGGCGGCTGGAGCTTCAGAAGCTGGATAAGCTCATTTATGAGAAGATCCCCTCCGGCTTCTCCATCCGGGACAAGGCCCACCGCTATCTCCATGAGATCGACCTGCGCGAGCTGTGCTGTGCCCGCCATGTGGACCTTCTTCGGGCGGAGAAGAGCATCGGCACCCTGGGCGGCGGCAACCATTTCATCGAGGTGGACCAGGACGACGAGGGGAACCTCTACATCGTGGTCCACTCCGGCAGCCGTCATCTGGGTGTGGAGGTGGCCGGCTACTATCAGGAGGCGGGCTACAAGGTCTTAAACCGCACCGACGATGCCTCCCTTCAAACCTTGGTGGACCAGATGAAAGCAGAGGGCCGGGAGAAGGAGATCCGGAAAGAACTGAAGAAGCTCCGTAATCTCAAGCAGACCGGCATCCCCAAGACCCTGGCCTATGTGTCCGGGGAGCTGTTTGAGCAGTATATCCACGATATGAAAATCGTCCAACACTTCGCCATGCTCAACCGGCAGGCCATGATGGACGAGATCGTCAAGGGCTTGAAGCTCCATGTGGAGGAGCAATTCACCACCATCCACAACTATATCGATACCGACGCCATGATCCTGCGCAAAGGGGCCGTGTCCGCCAGGGCCGGAGAACAGCTGCTCATTCCCATCAACATGCGGGACGGGAGCCTGCTCTGTGTCGGCAAGGGCAACGAGGACTGGAACTGCTCCGCTCCCCACGGGGCCGGCCGCCTCATGAGCCGGGCGGACGCCAGGCAGTCGTTCACAGTGTCCGAGTTCAAAAAGCAGATGGCGGAGGTCTACACCACCTCGGTGAGCCGCGCGACCCTGGACGAGTGCCCCATGGCCTACAAGGGCATGGAGGACATCCTGAATAACATCGGCCCCACGGCGGAAGTGATAAAGATCCTCCGCCCCATCTACAATTTCAAGGCCGGGGACGAGGATTGAGAAATGCCGGAGAAAAACGAGGCGGAACCGACCTCTGCGCCGGAACGCCGATACGGCACGATTCGCATAACCGGGAAAAGACCGCTGACTGGGGGCATACACCAGTCAGCGGCCTTTTGCGATGAACGGCCAAATGTGCAGCGTGGTTTCCGCGGAAAAAGCGGCGAGGGACCATTTTCTGCAGCGCCGGCTGAGGTTCAGAGCCATCATACCCGGCTGAAAATACAGGCCCTGCGCTGCGGGAGGGGGAAAATATCGATCAGGTACTGCGACAGATGAAATGGAATTGCCTTTCTCTTGCAAAGACCGTATAATGGCGGCAAGAGCATATAAGGGGGCCGTGGCTATGGGCAGAGCATCCACCAAAGAGAACAAGAACATCTATCAAAAAACACGGGAGGCGCTGGGCCTTACGCGGGAAGCGGCCGGGGATCTGCTGGAGTCCATCACGCCGGAGCGCATTGAGAAGATCGAGAACGAGCGCTGCCTGCCGCATCCGGACGAAGTGCTGGTCATGGCGGAAAAATACAAACAGCCCAGCCTTTGCAACTACTACTGTGCAAATCAATGCCCCATTGGGAAGCAATACGTGCCGGAAGTGAAGATCAAGGACCTGTCCCAGATCATTTTGGAGATGCTGGCTTCCCTCAATGCCATGAACAAGCGCAAAGAGCGCTTGATCGAGATCACGGCGGACGGCGTGATCGGAGAGGATGAGCTGACGGATTTCCTCTTTATTCAAAAAGAATTGGAGCGCATTTCCATCACCGTTGAGACACTGCAGCTGTGGTCGGAGCAGATGCTGGCGACCGGTGCCATAGATGCCAAACAGTACCGCGCGTGCAAAGAGCGGCTGGATGGGGAAAAGAATTGACCAAATATATTTGCTGAGACAGCGGAAATAGGCAGCTCTATTTTGCTGAAACTACGGTGGTACATCATTTGCGGAAATGGTAAAATATTCCCGCAGGCACAGAGAAAACGGACCATTGACGGCGGGTGACATCCATGGACGCAAGAGCAAGACTTCTGGCGATCCGACTGCTGGAAGCTATTCCAAAAGGCCCCGGCTATGCCCGGACACCGGGGATCGAAGCCCGGATGACAAAACGGGTTGCATGATGCAGAATACATATTTCTGCCCGGAGGACCTCACACAGCGGTGAAGTCCTCTTTTCATCAGGAAGCGCGAGTGGTGTTTTGGAAAGGAGCAGAAACTTATGTGCCGTTATGATGAGAAGCTTCGCGAGCTGCAGACCCAGTGCGCCAGGAAGAAAAAACTGGAGGCCGCCGTGGAGGAACTGCGTGCCCAGCGGGATACTTATACCGCGCACGCACGGGAGCTGGAACAGCGTTTCCGGGAGGAGCAGGCGGATGTGGACCGCCTGGAGGGGCGGAGCCTTTCCGCTTTCTTTTACAACGTGATCGGAAAAAAGGATGAAAAGCTGACTCAGGAGAGACGGGAGGCCTATGCGGCCCGGGTCAAGTATGACGCTGCTGTCGGAGAACTGGCGGGGATCGAGGAGGATCTGGCCAGATGCCAGGCAGAGCTGGACTCCCTCCGGGACTGCGAGGACCGCTATGCCGCGGTGCTGCGGGAAAAGACGCAGGCGGTGAAAGCGGCCGGGGGAGATGCGGCGGAAAAAATCCTGAAGCTGGAAGAGCGGGAGGCCGATCTGGAGAGCCAGGGGCGGGAGCTGGATGAGGCCCTGGCCGCCGGCGAGGCCGCCCGGGCCACTGCGGACCGGATCGCCGACAGCCTGCGCAGCGCGGAAGAATGGGGAGACTGGGATATTGTGGGCGGCGGCCTGATCACTGACCTGGCCAAGCACCGGCATCTGGATGAGGCTCAGACTGCTGTGGAATCTCTCCAGTCCCAGCTGCGCCGCTTCAAGACGGAGCTGGCCGATGTGACGGTCAGCGCAGACTTCCAGGTGGGGATCGACGGATTCCTGCGGGTGGCAGACTATCTCTTTGACGGCTTTTTTGCCGACTGGCTGGTGCTGGATCGGATCCAGCAGTCCCGAAGACAGGTGCAGGAGACCAGAAGCCAGATCTGCAGCGTGCTGGACTATCTGCGGGGGCAGATCGATCAGAACGCGGCGGAAAAGGCGGATGCCCGGCGGGAGATCCAGCAGTTGGTGGGCGGTGTGCCCATGTAAACGGCCGCCGCCGGCGATACAGAAAACACAGAAAGAAGGAGCAGAACGAATGGAGGACGGGATAGGAGCGCAAGCGCTCCCGCTGCTTTGGATCAACTGGACAGAGCAGATAGTGTCGTTCCGCAAGGAGGACGGGTATGAGCGGCTGGAGTTTCCCTCGGACGAAGAGAAGCTGGAATATGCATTTGAGAAGACGTCCAACGGCTTTCGCATCCAGTGACGGGCCTGTTTTACAAAATGAATCATCACAAGGAGAAATCCATGAAATTTGTCATCGAGCACCTTGCAAAGCACTTTGAGCAAAAAGAGGTTTTAAGGGATATCAGCTTTACCTTTCAGGAGGGAAAGATTTACGGCCTGCTGGGCCGCAACGGCGCCGGCAAGACCACCCTTTTCAACTGCCTGAACCGGGATATGAGAGCGGACGGCGGCAGCTTTGCCCTGGAGGAGGATGGTGTGCGCAGGGAAGCGGCGGCGGAGGATATCGGGTATGTGCTCTCCACGCCCACTGTGCCCGAATTTCTCACCGGGCGGGAGTTTTTGAAGTTTTTCCTGGATATCAACAGGAGCTCCATTGAAAATCCCCAGTCCCCGGATGAATATTTTTCCATGATGCGCATTGCACCGGAGGACCGGGACAAGCTGCTCAAGGACTATTCCCACGGTATGAAGAACAAAATGCAGATGCTTGTCAATATCATGGCCCAGCCGAAGGTCCTGCTGCTGGATGAGCCGCTGACCTCTTTGGACGTGGTGGTGGCAGAGGAGATGAAGCAGCTGCTCCGTGCCTGGAAGGACGGCAGGATCATCATTTTTTCCACCCATATCATGGATCTGGCCCTGGACCTTTGCGATGAGATCGTGCTGCTGAGCCACGGAGAGCTGGAGGCGGTGGAGAAGTCCAACCTGGACAACCGGGAATTCAAGGAGAAAATCATTGCGGCGCTGAAAGAGGAAACCTATGCTTAAAACACTGCGCATTTCGTTTTCCCTGAAGAACACCTACCGGGTCAACAGCATTTTGTATTCTCTCAAGCAGGTCCCGCTGCTCCGGCGCCTTCTGCCGGAGACTTTGTATCAGGTGCGGGGGCTCAAGGTTTTTGCCAACATCCTGTCGGGGCTTTGGGAGCTTCTTTCCATCTTCCTTTTTAAGTTCCTCTACTTTTGCACCATGGTCTGCAGTCTGGAGCTGCTCTGTAAAGAAGTGCCGGCCGGTCTGACATTTCTCCACATCCTGCTGTTTTTGACGCTGATCGGCGCGTATATGAATACCGGCCTCTTTGATCCTACCCGGGATAAGTATTACGCCATGATCCTCCTGCGGATGAATGCCCGGTCCTACACGCTGGTCCATTACGGCTATGTGCTTTTCAAAACCGTGGTCGGCTTCCTGCCGTTTACCGTTTTGTTCGGAATGGCTTGGGAGGTCCCGCTCTGGCTGTGCCTGCTGATCCCATTTTGCGTGGCGGGAGCAAAGCTGACGGCAGCGGCATATTCCCTGCGGGAGTATGAGAAAAACGGCAGTGTACGCAACGAAAACCGACTGGAAAAATTTGAATGGGTCCTGACCGGAGTGCTGCTGGCGCTGGCCTATCTTCTGCCGGCGCTGGGGATCGTGCTGCCCCTGAAAGCTTCCGTGGTTTTGTGGCTTATCTGGATCCCGGCAGGTCTTGTCAGCCTGCGCCGGGTGAGAAGCTTCGGCTATTACCGGCAGATCAATCAGGAACTGCTTGCGCAGGTGGTCACCCAAATGGACCCCGTCCAAAAAGCGGAAAAGACCGCCAGCGAAAAAGTCATTTCCGCGGACGCTTCCATCACCAGCCGAAAGCAGGGATTTGCGTACCTCAATGAGCTGTTCGTCAAGCGGCACCGGAAGATCTTGTGGAGGTCCGCCATCCGGATCGCCAATGTCTGCGCACTGCTTTGCTGCGGCATTTTGCTGCTTATGGTCCTGCTTCCCGGAACCAGAGGGAATATCAATGAGATGGTGATGACCTGGCTGCCCTATTTTGCATTCATCATGTACATGATCAACCGGGGTACCGGCTTTACCAAGGCGCTGTTTATGAATTGCGACCACAGCCTGCTGACATACTCTTTCTATAAGAAGCCCGGATTTGTGCTCAGATTGTTTCAGCTTCGCCTGGTGGAGATCATGAAGATCAATGCCGTACCGGCGCTGGTCATCGGCGTGGGGCTTTGCCTGCTCCTGGCGGCCTCCGGCGGGACGGACAATCCTCTCAACTACGTGGTGCTCCTGAGCTCCATTTTGTCCATGAGCCTGTTTTTCTCTGTCCATTATTTGACTGTCTACTATCTGCTGCAGCCCTACACGGCAGGGACGGAGATGAAAAGCGGGACTTACCGCATCGTGATGGTCCTGACCTATGCGGCATGCTATGCCATGATGCATCTGCGGCTTCCGATTCTGGTGTTCGGCGCGGCATGCATCGCCTTTTGCGTACTGTATTCGGCCATTGCCTGCATCCTGGTCTACCGGTTTGCGCCGCGGACCTTCCGGCTGCGTACATAGGGACCGGAACGGGCGGATCTTGTCCCGCAGGAAAAACACCCTTCATCCATCGGGAGAGCATGCTTTAGATGCAAGCTGATGGCCCTCGGCCTGGCCGGGGGCCATCAATTTTTATGCGCGCGTTTGCTGTAAACCCATGGGCGCTCGTGGCATTTCTGCCGATGCTGTGCTATAATGCCGGTAATGAGCAGGAGAGGGAGGTGTCTGCCATGGCCGTTGAGAACGGTGAGTGGATCATGCGGGGGCTTCGTTGGGATGACCCTTCCCGCATCCGCAGCTGGCAGGAGCTGATATGCTGGATCGACAAGGTCGGATTTGTGCCGCTTTTCAAAAATGAGATCGACGGCTTTTCCGTCGAGGAGCATACCTCCGACCTATACTGGTGGAGCGGAGACACGGAGCAGGACCCCTGGCAGTGGCGGCAGTACATTGCCCGCAGCGGCCAGGTGGCCTACGGCAAGTTTTTCGGCAAAAAGGCCGGGTTCATCTCCAGAGCCTGGTTTCCCCACTTTGCCAACTGGCGGCGGGATGGATATGATTTTGACAGCCGCTGGGACGAGGAGCTGGCCAGCATGCGGCAAAAGCGCATCATGGACCAGTTTGCCGGCAGGGATGCGCTGTACTCGTTTGAACTCAAGCAATTGGCGGGATTCGGCAAAGAGGGCGAAAAGAACTTTGAGGGCACGGTGACCGACCTGCAGATGGGCGGCTATCTGCTGATCCGGGACTTCCGGCAGCGCCTGAACAAAAAGGGGCAGCCCTATGGATGGCCTATCTCCGTCTATGCCATGCCGGAGTCGCTTTGGGGCTACGAGCATGTCACCTCCGCTTACTCGACGGAGCCGGAGCAGTCTCAAAAGCTGGTTTATGCGCAGGTGCGGAAAAACTTCCCGGCGGCTACGGAGGAGACGCTCCGGGCTGAGCTGGGATGGAGCCGATGAGGGGAGTGCGATCATGCGGATTCTCATGCTGGGCAACAGCCTTACATCCGCCAACCATATGCCCCAAATGCTGGCGGAGCTGACCGGTGGGGAAGTGGTGTGCCACACCCGGGGCGGGGCGCGGCTTTCAGAGCATCTGAACCCAAATACAAAGTTGGGCGCCCGGACCCAGGCGGCGCTGCGGGAGGCGCATTGGGATTATGTGGTGCTCCAGGAGATGAGCCATGGGCCTGTGACCTCGCCCAAAAGCTTCTTTTCCAGCACGGCACAGCTTTGCGCGCAGATCCGCCAAAACGGAGCGGTCCCTGTCCTCTATGCCACCTGGGCGTATCAAAAGGGAGGAGCCAAGCTGGCCGCCAAGGGCTGGGATTATGATGAGATGGCCCGCAAAATGTCGGAGGCCTATCACAAAGCGGCCCGGGAAAATCACGCCCGCATCGCGGATGTGGGGCAGCGGTTTTATGAGCGGTCCGATAGGCAGGATCTCTACGCCGCAGACGGTGTTCATCCCAATGAATTGGGCTCCCGTATCGCCGCAAAGACCATTGCTGCAATCATTCAAGAACAGAAGGAGAGCGAATCATGATCCGAGACATCTGCAAGGACGAGGCGTTTTTGGCCCAAAAGGCGGAGCCGGCCACGCCGGATGACGTCCAGATCGCGGCCGACCTGCTGGAAACGCTGGAGCACCATAAGGACGGCTGCGTGGGCATGGCGGCCAACATGATCGGCGTGAACAAGCGCATCATCGCCTTTGACAACGAGGGCGCCTATATGGTCATGTTCAACCCGGAGATCATCAAAAAGGCCGGGCCTTACGATGCGGAGGAGGGCTGCCTGTCTCTTGCCGGTATCCGCCCGGCCAAGCGCTGGAAGTCCATCAAGGTGCGCTGGCAGAATGAGAAATTCCAGGAGCGGCTGAAGACCTTTACCGGCTGGACGGCGCAGATCATCCAGCACGAGATCGACCACTGCGAGGGGATCCTCATATGAAAAAATGTAAGATCACCGTCATGCGCATCACCCGGTACGAGGATCTGATGGCCCAATATGAAAACCCCATCTCCCACGCCTGCGACATGGAGGTGGGGCAGACCTTCGTCGCCAACGGCTGGGAGAGACCCGAGGGCTTTTGCCCCAGCGCCTGGGATACGCTCTCGCCCTTTGTGCTGGCCCTGAGCCACGGGGCAGAGAATTTTTATGACGGCTGGATGAAAAATCCCAGGTCCGCCATGCTCTCGTGCAACGACGGCTTCCGTCCGGTCAGCTTTCTGGTGGAAGCGCTGGACGAGGACGCGGACTGAGGAGGAAGCATCATGTTTGAAAACAAAGTTGCCGTGGTCACCGGCGGTGCCAGGGGCATCGGCAAGGCCATTGCGGAGGAATTCCGGAAGGAAGGCGCCCGGGTGTGCGTCATTGACCTGCTGGAAAATGACTATTATAA
Source organism: uncultured Dysosmobacter sp. (assembly GCA_963557435.1). Lineage (GTDB taxonomy): Bacteria > Bacillota > Clostridia > Oscillospirales > Oscillospiraceae > Oscillibacter. Next base: position 262 of record CAUWEK010000080.1, on the reverse strand, counting down.
GGGAGACATCGCGGACCAGGCGGTGCTGGAGGACTTTGCCCGCAAGGTCATCGGCGACTGCGGCCATGTGGACTATCTCATCAACAACGCTCTGCCTTTGATGAAGGGCATCGATGAATGTACCTATGAGGAGTTCAACTACGCTTTGCGGGTGGGGGTCACGGCACCCTTTTATCTTGCAAAGCTGTTCGCGCCCCACTTTGCTCCCGGGGCGGCCATCGTGAACATCTCCTCCTCCCGGGACCGGATGAGCCAGCCCCAG
>CAUWEK010000079.1:0-8847 GCA_963557435.1 uncultured Dysosmobacter sp. | reverse complement strand
GGTGATGGTGTTCGGTATGAACAAGATCCTCTTCTCCTTCACCAAGACCGCCACCGCCGTGTTCGGCGCCTACTTCAAGCTCCAGAGCTTCGTGTTCATGCCCGTGTTCGGCCTGAACAACGGCATGGTGCCCGTGGTCAGCTATAACTACGGCGCCGCCCGGCTGGACCGGGTGAAAAAGACCGTCAAGCTCACCATCATCACCGCCACGGCCATCATGGCGGTGGGCTTCGCCATCTTCCAGATCGCGCCCGAGCAGCTGCTGGCGTTTTTCAACGCCTCCGCGGACATGGCGTCCATCGGCTCCGTGGCGCTGCGCATCATCAGCTTTTCCTTCCTGCTGGCCGGCTTCGACATCATCGCCGGCTCTGTGTGCCAAGCCATCGGCAACCCCTTCTACAGCCTGATCGTGTCCGTGTGCCGTCAGCTGCTGGTGCTGCTGCCTGTGGCGTGGCTGCTGTCCCTCACCGGTCGGCTGGAGCTGGTGTGGCTGGCCTTCCCTGTGGCCGAGTGCGTGTCGCTGGTGCTGAGCATCACGTTCCTGCGCCGGACCATGCGCGCTGTGGAGCAGCGGCTGGGCGGCCAGGAGGTATAAACGTCCAAAAGAGAAAAGCGCGTCCGAATCGTCGGACGCGCTTTTTTTGCGGGCGGGGTCAGGAGTCCAGGAAGGTCTGGGGGTCCACGGCGTCGCCGTCGCAGGTGACGGCAAAGTGCAGGTGAGGCCCGGAGGCGGACTCCGCGGCGGCGGTGGTGCCCACGGAGCCGATGATCTGCCCGGCGGACACGGTGTCTCCCTTGGCCACGGTGGGCTGGGCCTGGAGATTGGCATAGGTGGTCTGATAGCCGCCGGCGTGCTCGATGACCACGGTGGTGCCCATCAGGGGGTCGTCCTCCACGGACAGCACGGTGCCGGCGCTGGCGGAGAGCACATGGGTGCCCGCCTGGGCGGCGATGTCGATGCCGTCGTGGGTGCGCCAGTCATCCAGGGTCTCGTTATACATCAGCTGGTCCACGGAAAAGGCGGAGACGACCTCTCCTTGCAGCGGCGAGACCACCAGGTGGGGCGCCTCGGCCACCACTGGGACGGTGTCGTCCACGGTGACGGGATCTTCCGGCATGGCCACTACCGGCGTCTGCACCTCCTCCGGCTCTTCAGGCTCCGGTTCGATCTCCTCCTCCGGCTGGGTCTGGGCGGGCAGTGCCGCCGGCGCCGCGGACTCCTGGGCGGGCTCTTCTTCCTGGGCGGCGGGATCGTCCAGCAGCAGGAAATAGCCGCCTGCCGCCGCGGCCAGCAGACAGATGCTCAGCGTCACATAGAATCCGGCGCCGCTGAGTGCGCCCTTGAAACGGTCTTTCATGAAAGCATCCTCCCTCATATGGAACTTGAGGGAAGTATGGACACTTTTTCCCAAAAATATACAGGGCACGGCCATTTGGCCGTGCCCTGTATGGCTTTATTTTACGATCAGCGTCTTGCCGTCCATCTCGGGGGGACAGGCCAGGCCCATCACGTCCAGCATGGTGGGGGCGATGTCCGCCAGGCGGCCGCCCTCGCGCAGCTCCGTTCCCGCGCCGCAGAGGATGAAGGGCACGGGGTTGGTGGTGTGGGCGGTCATGGGAGAGCCGTCGGGCTCCTCCATCTGCTCGGCGTTGCCGTGATCGGCGGTGATCATGGCGATGCCGCCCATCTTCAGCGTGGCGTCCACCACCTTGCCCACGCACTCGTCCACGGTCTCCACGGCCTTCACCGCCGCGTCGAACACGCCGGTGTGGCCCACCATGTCGCAGTTGGCAAAGTTGAGGATGACCATATCGTAGGCGCCGGACTCGATGCGCTCCACGCACTTTTCCGTCACCTCGGCGGCGCTCATCTCCGGCTGGAGGTCATAGGTGGCCACCTTGGGAGAGGCTACCAGCACCCGGTCCTCACCGGGGAACACGGTCTCACAGCCGCCGTTGAAGAAGAAGGTCACATGGGCGTACTTCTCCGTCTCGGCGATGCGCAGCTGGGTCATGCCCATCTGGCTGAGGTACTCGCCCAGGCCGTTTTTCACGGTGATCCGGGGGAAAGCCACCTCCACGTTGGGCATGGTGGCGTCGTATTCCGTGTTGCACACGAAGGTCAGGGGGAAGATCTGGCGGGTGAAGCCGTCGAATGCCGGGTCCACCAGCGCGCGGGTGATCTCCCGGGCCCGGTCGGGCCGGTAGTTGAAGAAAATCACGCTGTCGTTGTCGGAGATGGTGCCCTCGCTGTCGCAGACCACGGGCTCCATGAACTCATCGGTGATGCCGGCGGCGTAGGAGTCCTTCACGGCCGCCACGGGGACGGGGTTGAAGGCCTTGCCCTCGCCGTAGACCATGGCGTCATAGGCAAGCTCCAGACGGTCCCAGCGCTTGTCCCGGTCCATGGCGTAGTAGCGGCCCATGACTGTGGCGATCTTGCCTACGCCGATCTCCCGGCACTTTTCCACGGTCCGGGCCACGAAGTCGGCGCCGGAGGTGGGGGACACGTCACGGCCGTCCAAAAAGGCGTGGATATACACCCGCTCCAACCCCCGCTCCTTGGCCATCTTCAAAAGGGCGAACAGGTGGTCCAGGTGGGAGTGGACGCCGCCGTCGGACAAAAGGCCCATCAGGTGCAGCGCCGTGCCGTTTTCCTTGCAGGCGTCCATGGCGTGGCAGTAGGCGGGATTGGAGAAAAAGTCCCCGTCGGCAATGGCCTTGGAGATGCGGGGCAGGTCCTGGAACACCACACGGCCGGCGCCGATGTTGGTGTGGCCCACCTCGCTGTTGCCCATCTGTCCGTCGGGCAGGCCTACGTCCAGGCCGGAGCAGCGCAGCGTGGTGTGGGCGCACTCCCGGAAGAACTGGTCCAGCCGGGGGGTGTTGGCCACGCGCACGGCGTTGCCCACCGTACCGGAGCTCATGCCGAAGCCATCCATGATGATCAGAGTAGTCGGTGTTTTATTCATAGTAAAAAAACGTCCTCATTTCGCTCTCGGACGCCGCGGAGGCGTCCGGCCGATTCAGGAAAGCGGGGGGAATGGCTCCCCCCGCAGACCGCGGCTTACTCCTGGTTGGCAGCGTTGATGATGTCCACGAACTGCTCGGGCTTCAGAGCGGCACCGCCGATGAGGCCGCCGTCGATGTCGGGCTGAGCGAGCAGCTCGGCGGCGTTCTTGGGGTTCATGGAGCCGCCGTACTGGATGGTGACGGCGCGGGCCACGCGGGCACCGTACAGGGAGCGGATGGTGGCGCGGATGTTGCCGCAGACCTCGCCGGCCTGCTCGGCGGTGGCGGTCTTGCCGGTGCCGATGGCCCAGATGGGCTCATAGGCGATGATGCAGCGGCGCAGCTTGTCGGCGGGCACGCCGTACAGAGCGCTCTTGACCTGCAGGGCGATCCACTCGTTGGTCACGCCGGTCTCACGCTGCTCCAGGCTCTCGCCCACGCAGATGATGGGGCTCATGCCGGCGTTGAGTACGGCGTGGACCTTCTTGTTGACGGTGGCGTCCGTCTCGCAGAAATACTGCCGACGCTCGCTGTGGCCCACGATGACGTACTTGACGCCCAGGTCCTTGAGCATGTCGGCGGAGACCTCGCCGGTATAGGCACCCTTCTCCTCGAAGTAGACGTTCTCAGCGCCCACAGAGATCCGCAGGTCCTTGAAGACCTTGGCGGCGGTCTGGATGTTGCAGGCGGGGACGCAGATCAGCGTCTCGCACCACTTGGCGCGGGGCATGATCTTCTTGATGTCCTCGGCGAACTTCTTGGTTTCGGTGGCGGTCATGTTCATTTTCCAGTTGCCGGCGATGACGGTCTTGCGATATCTGCGATTCATGTTTACATTACTCCTTTATGTCTATATCGTGCGCTGTGGGCGCAGACGAGAGATTACGTGGCGCTCCGCAGGAGGCAAACCACTATTTTATACAGGATTTTGCGGAATTTGTCAAGAAAATGCGGCCATTTCCAAACTTTTTTTCAAAAAGCAGGGCTTCGCCGGAGCAAGCTCCGTATCCCGCGCGTCCGCCTGGCGGCAAACGCTTGGTCACTGCACTGCTCCTCCTCTTCCCCACGAAACCCGCTTTGCTGGGCTTTCGCGGGGATCCCGGAGCTGCCCGGAGAGAAAAACTTATTTATCCAGCAGGCAGGCAACGCCCGGGAGCTCCTTGCCCTCCATGAACTCCAGGCTGGCGCCGCCGCCGGTGGAGATGTGGGTCATCTTGTCGGCATAGCCCAGCTGCTGCACGGCCGCGGCGCTGTCGCCGCCGCCGATGATGGTGATGGCGTTGGTACGGCTCAGGGCCTCGGCCACAGCCTCGGTGCCCTTGGCGAAGGCGGGGAACTCAAAGACGCCCATGGGGCCGTTCCAGATGACGGTGCCGGCGTCGGCCACGGCGGCGCAGTAGAGCGCCACGGTCTCGGGGCCGATGTCCAGGCCCTGCCAGCCGTCGGGAATTTCGCCGGCCTTGACCACCTGGCTGTTGGCGTCGGGAGCGAACTTGTCGGCGCAGACGGTGTCCACGGGCAGCAACAGCTTCACGCCCTTGGCGGCTGCCTTTTCCACCATCTCCTTGGAGTAGTCCATCCAGTCGGCCTCCAGCAGGCTGTCGCCCACCTTGCCGCCCTGGGCGGCGGAGAAGGTATAGGCCATGCCGCCGCCGATGATGATGGTGTCGGCGATCTCCAGCAGGTTATTGATGACGCCGATCTTGGAGGAGACCTTGCTGCCGCCCAGGATGGCCACCAGGGGACGCTTGGGACTCTTCAGGGCGCCGCCGATGATCTCCAGCTCCTTCTGGATCAGGAAGCCGGATACGGCGGGCAGGTAGTCGGCCACGCCGGCGGTGGAGGCGTGGGCGCGGTGCACGGCGCCGAAGGCGTCGGAGACATAGATCTCGGCCATGTCGGCCATGGCCTTGGCCAGAGCGGGATCGTTTTTGGTCTCGCCCTTTTCAAAGCGGGTGTTTTCCAGCAGCATGATCTGGCCGGGCTGGAGCGCTGCGGCCTTGGCCTTGGCGTCGGGGCCCACCACATCCTCGGCCATGATGACCTCGCGGCCCAGCAGCTCGCTCAGGCGCTTGGCCACGGGCTTGAGGCTCAGCTCGGGCACCACCTCGCCCTTGGGCTTGCCCATGTGGGAGCAGGCGATGACGGCGGCGTTCTGGTCCAGCAGGTACTGGATGGTGGGCAGGGCCGCGCGGATGCGCTTGTCGTCGGTGATGACGCCGCTGCCGTCCTTGGCCATGGGCACATTGAAGTCGCAGCGCAGCAGGACCTTTTTGCCGGCCACGTCCACGTCGCGAACAGTCTTTTTGTTGTAATTCATAAGAAACCTCCAACGGTATTATATGGTATGCGGCGCGTCTGCGCCGGGGGTCACGAGCATCAGGGGGCGGTGCGGCTCATTTCGCCGGTGCCCTGCAAGCCGGGGAAGCCGTTTTGCCGCAGCGCCTCGTACACGCACACGGCCACGGTGTTGGAAAGGTTCAGGCTCCGGGCCTGGGAGATCATGGGCAGCCGGATGCACCGGTCGCGGAATTTCTCCCGGAAGTCCAGAGGCAGCCCGGCGGTCTCCTTGCCGAAAAACAGCCAGCTGTCCGGAGAAAAGCGGGCCTCCTCATAGGAACGGGGGGCCTTGGTGGTGGTGAGCCAGGCGTCGGCCGCGGCCTCGGGGTGCCGGGCGAACAGGTCGTCCAGGTTCTCATAGTCCGCCACTTCCACCAGGTGCCAGTAATCCAGACCCGCCCGGCGGACGGCCTTCTCCGAAATGTCAAATCCCAGGGGCCGCACCAGGTGCAGACGGCTGCCGGTGGCAGCGCAGGTGCGGGCGATATTTCCGCAGTTTTGCGGGATTTCCGGCTCTACCAGTACGATATTGAGCATAATTTGGCCCTGTTTCCCCCTTTCCATACAAGCGTAGAACATTGTAATCCTTTACCTTTGCAAATTCAACTGTAATGTGAAAGGAAAAATGGATTTTCAGAGGAAATCACGACAAAACCTCCTGAAATTCTGCGAAATGCCGAAAAATACGCGAAAATCGGCGAAAGTTTGTCCCCGCACCGTTGCCTGTTACAAAAAAAACAGAAAAAACACAGGGGAATTCGGGGAAAATTCCCCAAGAATTTCACTGGAAACACTGGATTTCCTACAAAAATTTGATATAATAAACAGGCGAAAGCAAACGATTGAACAAGGGAGGAGATTTTCATGGTTCGCCCGGAGAGTGCCGTTTTCTTCTTTGAAGAGGACTCCTCCATCCCGGAGAGCTCCAAACCGCTGATGCTGGAAGCCGTTTTGTTCTGCCCGATCCTCAAGTGGATGAGTGACAAGTTGCTGGCCGATGGCGTGCAGCGGTTTTTTGTCGTCTGCGGTCCCCGCTTCGCCGACGAGGCACGCGCGTGCTTCCCGCCGGAGGCCGACGTGACGGTTTCGGAGCAGTACAGCGAATTGATGGACTTTTTGAATGTGCCCGATCCGGTGCTGGTTCTGCCCCGGGCGGCGCTGCCCGCCCAGGAGGCGGGTGCCGGCTTCGTGTATGCCGCCGCCGGCTATGAGCTGCAGGAGGCGTGGAAGGAGCGCATGACCAACAACGTCTCCGCTGCGGAGCTGGTGGGCGGCTGGCTGCCGGTCTACGGACCGGACACCATCGCCGAGCTGGAGATGCTGCTGCGCCGCCGGATCGTGGAGCGGCACGTGCGCGCCGGCGTGCGGGTGCTGGACCCCAATGCGGTGTATATCGACCCGCGGGTGGAGATCGGCCGGGGCACCGTGCTGCTGCCCGGCACCATTTTGCAGGGTGAGACCCGCATCGGCGAAAACTGCCAGATCGGCCCCAACGCCCTGGTCAACCGCTGCACCGTGGGCAACGGCGTCATCATCAACGCCTCCCAGGTCAACGAGAGCACCCTGGGCGACGGCTGCGACGTGGGGCCCTATGCCCACATCCGGCCCAACTGCCAGGTGGGCGAGAAGTGCCACGTGGGCGCCTTTGTCCAGCTGAAAAACTGCGTACTGGGCAAGGGCACCAAGATGAGCCACCTGACCTATGTGGGCGACGCCGACGTGGGTGCCGGCGTCAACTTCGGCTGCGGCACCATCACCACCAACTATGACGGCTTCAAGAAATACCGCTGCACCATCGGCGACAACGCCTTCATCGGCTGCAACACCAACCTGGTGGCGCCGGTGACCGTGGGCGAGGGCGCCTATATCGCCGCGGGCGCCACCATCACCAAGGACGTGCCGGCGGACGCGCTGGCCGTGGCCCGCAGCCGTCAGGAGAACAAGGAGGGCTGGGCGGCCCGCCGCCGGAGGATGCACGGCAAGAACTGAGCAGGCATCCGTGGATTTTGTGATTACCAAACGATATTAACGATACAGAAAGAGGGCGTTCAACATGATCTCTCATGGCAAAGATGTCAAGGTATTTTCCGGCAATGCGAACCCCAAGCTGGCGGAGGAGATCTGCAAGCTGATGGGAACGAAACTGGGCGAGTCCGAGGTGGGGACCTTCTCCGACGGGGAGATCTTCGTCTCCCTGTATGAGACCGTCCGCGGCAGCGACGTGTTCGTGGTCCAGTCCACCTGCACCCCTGTCAACAACAATCTGATGGAACTGCTCATTATGATCGACGCGCTCAAGCGCGCCTCCGCCGGCCGCATCACCGCCGTGATCCCCTACTTCGGCTATGCCCGGCAGGACCGCAAGGCCAAGGCCCGCGATCCCATCACCGCCAAGCTGGTGGCCAACATGATCACCGCCGCCGGCGCTGACCGCGTGCTGACCATGGACCTGCACGCCGCCCAGATCCAGGGCTTCTTCGATATCCCTGTGGACAACCTGGCCGGCAACCCCATTTTCGTGGACTACTACGCCAAGAAGTTCGGCGCGGACTGCGAAAACATGATGGTGGTCTCCCCTGACGTGGGCTCCGTGGCCCGCGCCCGTGCCTTCGCCCAGAAGCTGCACATGAACCTGGCCATCGTGGATAAGCGCCGCCAGAAGGCCAACAGCTGCGAGGTCATGAACGTCATCGGCGACGTGCGCGGCAAGGACTGCATCCTCTTCGACGACCTGGTGGATACCGCCGGCTCTTTGTGCAACGCGGCTACCGCCCTGATGGAAGTGGGCGGCGCCAAGAGCGTCCACGCCTGCGCCTCCCACGGCGTCCTCTCCGGTCCCGCCATCGAGCGGCTGAACAACAGCTGCATCCAGGAGCTGGCCCTGCTGGACACCATCCCCGCCATCGATCCGGCCAAGAGCGACAAGATCAAGTATCTGTCCGTGGCCAACATGTTTGCCGAGGCCATCGAGCGCATCTATCAGGAGGTCTCCATCTCCAAGCTGTTCCGCTGAGCGCGGACATCCACATCCAACACGGTATCAAAGGCGGGAAGGGCTACCCTCCCGCCTTTGTTGCCTGCCGGAAACCTGAAAGACCAAGGAGTACGATATGTTCGCAAGCAAAAGCGCAGTGGACTGGCTCATCGTGGGCCTGGGTAACCCCGGGGAAAAGTATGCCCACACCCGGCACAACATGGGCTTTCTCACCGTGGACCTGCTGGCAGAGCAGGAGGGGCAGAAGCTCAATAAGGTGAAATTCAAGTCCGCTTTCAACATCTTCCCCTTCGCCGGGCAGCGGTGCCTGGTCATGAAGCCCCAGACGTATATGAACCTCTCCGGTGAGGCCGTGCGGGAGGCAGTCCAGTTCTACAAGATCCCCCCGGAGCGGGTTCTGGTGATCTATGATGACGTGTCGCTGCCCGTGGGCAAGCTGCGGGTGCGGCCCACCGGCTCCGCCGGCGGACACAACGGCATCAAGAACATCATCGCCCATC
>CAUWEK010000078.1:0-8869 GCA_963557435.1 uncultured Dysosmobacter sp. | reverse complement strand
CCCCATCTACCGGCGCACACCCCTGGGCCGCACCATCTGCGATCTCATGCTGGCCGTGCCCCGCCGGTATGGCCGCACGGACTACCTGCCGGTCATCGCCTGGGGACAGCTGGCCCAGCAGGTGCGGTCACTGCCCACCGGGGCCCGTATCTGCCTGGAGGGACGGCTCCAAAGCCGCATCTATCAGAAGACCACGGACGCCGGGACGGAGGAGCGTGTGGCCTACGAGGTCTCCATGATGCGCCTCGTACCGTCGGAGCAGCCGTGACATTTCCCACTTTACATTTTTCCTCTTCCCGGGTATGATGGCGGTATTCCACTGAAAAAAGGAGTCTTGCATGGGAATTTCCGTTCAAACCGGTGTATCCGCCGTCACCGTATTTCTTCAGGGCGCACTGAGCTTTCTCTCCCCCTGCGTGCTGCCGCTGCTGCCGCTGTATGTGAGCTATCTGGCCGGCGGCGCCGGAGAGGACGACGGCAAGGGCGGACTGCGCTATCCCCGGCGGCGGGTGTTCTGCAACACGCTGTTTTTCGTTCTGGGCATCAGCTTTGCCTTCTTCCTGCTTGGCATGGGCCTGAACGCCCTGGGCAGCTTCTTCCGGGATTATCAGGTGTGGTTCGCCCGCGTCAGCGGTCTCATCATCATTCTCTTCGGCCTCTACCAGCTGGGCCTTGGCAAGCGGGCCATGTTTTTGGAACGGGAACACCGGCTCCCCTTCCGGCTGGACAAGGTGGCCATGAATCCCGTCACCGCGCTGGTGCTGGGCTTTACCTTCAGCTTTGCCTGGACGCCCTGCGTCGGGCCCGCCCTGAGCAGCGTGCTGCTGATGGCCTCGTCCTCCGGGTCCTCCACGGCGGGCTTTTTGCTCATCGGTCTTTACACTCTGGGCTTTGCGCTGCCGTTTTTGGCGGTGGGCCTGTTCACCGGGACGGTGCTGAATTTCTTCCGCAGCCACCAGTCCATCGTCCGCTGGACGGTAAAGCTGGGCGGCATTTTGCTGATCGTCATGGGCGTTTTGACCATTGCCGGTGCCGCCGGCACATCCAGCCAGACCGCCGGCTCCTCTGCCCAGGACCAGCAGGAGGAGCAGGCCTCGGTGGCCGCGCCGGACTTTACCCTCACGGACCAGTTCGGCGAGAGCCACACTCTCTCCGATTACCAGGGCAAGATCGTGTTCCTCAACTTCTGGGCCACCTGGTGCGGCCCCTGCAAGTCCGAGATGCCCGACATCCAGGCCCTCTACGAAGCCCACGGCGGCAACGCCGAGGATCTGGTGGTGCTGGGCGTTGCCCAGCCCGGCGCAGGCCGCGAAGGAAGCCGGGAGGACATCACGGACTTCCTGGCCGAGGGCGGCTATACCTACCCGGTTGTTATGGATGAAGACGGGTCCGTCTTTGCCCAGTACGGCATCCGGGCCTTCCCCACCACGTTCATGATCTCCTCCGACGGCACCGTATACGGCTATGTGGAGGGCGCCCTCTCCGCCGAGATCATGGAGGACATCGTCCGTCAGACCGTGGAGGCGGAATCCTGACCCTGCGCAAAAAAGCGCCGGAGCAAATGCTCCGGCGTTTTTCTTATTTAGTAGGGAAGCCGAATGTATGGCGCATATCAAACAAAAAGGCCAGAAAGCTCTTGGGGTAGGGAATAAACGTTCCCTCGTCCACCATGGCGTAAAGCTCCTCCAGCGTGACCCAGCGGACCTGACTGACCTCCTCTGCCTGGAGCGTCAGCTTCTTCAGGGGGATATCCCTGGTGGCAATGAAAAAGTCGTCAAACCCGGCGCCGAAGTTCACCGTCACCGTGGGCCGCACCCCGGTCAGATCCAGGGGGTAACCCAGTTCCTCCCGGAACTCCCGCTCCGCCGCCTGACGGCTGGTCTCTCCGGCGTCCACGCCGCCGCCGATGCTCACGTCCCACTTGTCCGGCCAGACGTGCTTGGTGGGCGTGCGCTGCTGGATCAGCAGGCGCCCGGCACTGTCGAACACGCACACATGCACCACCGCCCGGTACTGGCCCGGCTCCTTTTTCCCGTACCGCTCCGCCGTCAATCCCAGGGGCGCACGGTTTTCATCATACAGATCTACCAATTCCACGGTACTTCCTCCCTTTCACTGGCGGCGGGCCGTCTGGTAATCGTCGCCTCGCCGGTAGAAGGGGCAGGCGCTGTTGGCTCCCCGGAGGAACCGCTCCATCTCATCCTCGTCCAGGTCCACCGTGCAGTAGAACTGGTCCTCTTCCTCGTCGTAATCGTAGTAGACGCACTCTTCGCAGTTGCCCGCCATACCGATCCTCCTTTTCCGCCGCTCAAATATTCTAGATCAGTATAGCATACAATCCGTCCACATCCAAGTGCTCTTTGATGACCAGCGCCTCCACCGCCGCCCGGGCATCCGGCGGCGCCGCCCAGCACATGCCGCACCCGGCCGTGATGACCCGGGGCACGGGGATGAGCCGCCCCGGTACGCCTGCGGCCCGGCAGGCCCGCTCCATGGCCATGGCGCCGGTGGTGGTGCGGAAGGTCACGATGCATTTTTCCGTCTTTTCCCGCATATTACCGCGCTTCCTCCGCCAAAATACGCACGGCCTCCGCCGCCGCGTCCGTCTCGGCCTCCGTATTGAACCAGCCCCAGGAGAACCGGACGGCCCCCTGGTTCTCCGTGCCCAGGGCACGGTGCAGCCGGGGGGCACAGTGGGCGCCGGGACGGGTGGCGATGTCAAACCGCTCCGAGAGCTGGTCGGAGACCTGGGCCGAGTCCTCGTCCCCGATGTTCAGCGACACGATGGCCGCCCGCTCCGCCGCGGAAAAGTCCCCGTACACCCGCACGCCGGGCACGTCCCGGACGGCCTCGTAAAACCGCCGGGCCAGGGCTTGCTCATGGCGGCGGATGGTGTCCGGCCCGGTCTTCTCCAGAAACTCCAGTGCGGCGCCCAGGCCCGCCAGGCCGTGGCTATTGAGGGTGCCGGCCTCCAGCCGGGTGGGGTACTCGGCCGGCTGGGTCTCGGAAAAGCTCTGGACGCCGGTGCCGCCCACCAGCAGGGGCCGAAGCTCCACCCCCGGGCCCACGCACAGTCCGCCGGTGCCCTGGGGACCCATGAGCCCCTTGTGGCCGGTGAAGCACACCACGCCGATATGGTCCCGCTCCATGGAGATGGGGAACACCCCGGCGGTCTGGGAGGCGTCCAGGATGAATAAAAGCCCATGTCGGCGGGCAAACTCCCCCACAAAGCCAATGTCCGTCACATCGCCGGTGAGGTTGGAGGCGTGGGTACACACCACCGCCTTCGTCTCCGGCCGCAGCAGCCGCTCAAAGTCTCCGTAGTCCAGCTGTCCGTTTCGGTCCGCCCGCACAAAGTCCACCGTCGCCCCCTGGGCCCGCAGGCGGTAGAGTGGCCGCAGCACGGAGTTGTGCTCACGGTCCGTGGAGATCACATGGTCCCCCGGCCCCAGGGCGCCGGCAATGGCGATGTTCAGCGCCGCCGTGGAGTTGGGGGTAAAGGCCACCCGCTCCGGCTGTCCGCCGAAGAGCGCCGATACTTGGCAGCGGACACCGTACACCGTCCGGGCGGCGGCCAGGGCCTCCGGGTGGGTGCCCCGCCCGCTGTTGCCGCACGCGTCCATGGCCGCGATCACCGCCGCCGCCACGCCGGGGGGCTTGGGCCGGGACGTGGCAGCCTGGTCCAGGTAGATCATGGCCGGACGACCTTTCCCGCCCCGGCCAGCTTCTCAGCGATGGCGTACATATTGGTGACGGAGCCCACCGCCAGCTTTTCCGTCAGGCCGTAGTAATTGAGGCAGGTGCCGCAGGTGAGGATCTCCACGCCCCGCTCCTCCAGGGCGTGCAGGTCCTCCAGAGAGTCGGACCCCTCCACCGTCAGGCGGGCGCCGCCGTTATAGAACAGCACGGTTGAAGGCAGCTGGGGCAGCTGGCCCAGGGCAAACAAAAAGCCCTTCATGAGCATTTTCCCCAGCTCATCGCTGCCCCGGCCCATGACGTCCGTTCCCACGGCCACCACCACGCCGCCCCGCTGGTCTGCCGGGGCGCAGTCGGCACACTGGATCTCCTCTGCCGGCGCATCCCCCATGGGCTCCGTGACGGTCATGGTCACGGCGAAAAGCTTCTCTCCCCGCTGTTCCACCGTGGAGTCCAGATGGTGGCCTGCGGCGCACCGCTGGAGATTCTGCACCGCGATCTCATTGTCCACCAGCACCTCCAGCGTGCCGGGCTGGGTCATGGCCCGCAGGGCCTGAGTGGCCTTCACCACCGGAATGGGGCACTGTTCCCCCACCGCATTTACCAAAACATCCGCCATGGTTTTCCCTCTTTCCCGCCTTATGCGTCTGATTGGCTCTATTGTAATGCCCCCGCCTCCTGAAAACAAGGGCTATTTTTTCAAAAGAATATCCCTTTTCAGCGCCTTACGGCCCCTCCTGGGGAAAATTTCTTGACAGCATCCGGTCCGCAACATAAAATAAGGCATATTCGCGCCCGGGAACGGGCGTCTCACAGAAGAAGCGAGGTTCCGAACATGAAAACACCGTTTGTTACCAAGGCGCAGCTGGATGCCATCACAGCCCGCTATCCCACGCCTTTCCATATTTACGATGAAGCAGGTATCCGGGAAAATGCCCGGCGGCTGAAAGCGGCCTTTGCCTGGAATGCCGGGTTCCGGGAGTATTTCGCCGTGAAGGCCACCCCCACTCCCGCCATTCTCAAGCTGCTGCATGAGGAGGGCTGCGGCTGCGACTGCTCCTCTTTGACGGAGCTGATGCTGGCCCAGCGCTGCGGCATTACGGGCGAGGAGATCATGTTCTCCTCCAACAACACCTCCGACGATGAGTTCCGTCTTGCCCGGGAGCTGGGCGCCATCATCAATCTGGATGATCTGACGCTGGTGGATGCCCTGGCCGGCGCCGTGGGGCAGGTTCCCGAGAAGATCTGCTGCCGCTTCAACCCCGGCGGCATCTTCACCCTGGCCCAGACCCGGGAGGGCTTTCAGGTGATGGACAACCCCGGCGACGCCAAGTACGGCATGACCCGCGCCCAGATCGCCCAGGCCTTCACCCGCCTTGCCGCCATGGGCGCGCGGGAATTCGGCATCCACGCCTTCCTGGCCTCCAACACCCTCTCCAACGAGTACTACCCCGCCCTGGCCCGGATCCTGTTCCGCCTGGCGGTGGAGCTGCGGGATGAGACCGGCGTGCACATCACCTTTATCAACCTCTCCGGCGGCGTGGGCGTGCCCTACCGGCCCGAGCAGCCGGAAAATGACATCGCCGCCATCGGCGAGGGCGTGCGGGAGGCCTATGAGGAGATCCTCACTCCCGCAGGCATGGACGACGTGGCCCTCTATACGGAGCTGGGCCGGTTCATGCTGGCCCCCTACGGCCACCTTGTTACCCGGGCCGTGCGGGAAAAACACATCTACAAGGAGTACATCGGTGTGGACGCCTGCGCCTGCGACCTGATGCGCCCGGCCATGTACGGGGCCTATCACCACATCACCGTCTCCGGTAAGGAGGACGCCCCCTGCGACCACAAGTACGATGTGGTGGGCAGCCTTTGCGAAAACAACGACAAGTTCGCCGTGGACCGGATGCTGCCCAAAATCAACATGGGCGACCTGCTGGTCATCCACGACACCGGCGCCCACGGCCACTCCATGGGCTACAACTACAACGGCAAGCTTCGCTCGGCGGAGCTGCTGCTGCGGCAGGACGGCTCGGTGGAGCTGATCCGCCGTGCGGAGACGCCGGACGACTACTTCGCCACCCTGGTCTGGTGAAAAAAAGCAGAGGACTTTCGTCCTCTGCTTTTTCTTTGGCTCTGCTTACTTTTCGGGCACGATCTCGATCCAGTATCCGTCCGGATCGGAGATGAAGTAGATGCCCATGGCGGGGTTTTCATAGCACACGCAGCCCATGGCCTGGTGCTTTTCGTGGGCCGCGTCATAGTCCGGCGTGGTGAGGGCCAGATGGAACTCACACTCGCCCAGATCGTACTTCTGGGGATGGTCCCGCAGGGCCGTCAGCTCCAGGCGGAAGTCTGTTTTGCCGTCTCCCAGAAACACGATGGTAAAGCTGCCGTCCTCCGCCTCGGTGCGGCGCACCTCCGTCAATCCCAGAGCCTCCCGGTAGAAGGTCAGGGATTTGTCCAGGTCGGAAACGTTGAAATTAAAATGATTGAATGCAAACATGCGATCACCTCCCGGACAGTATACCATCTTCTCCCCCGGCGCCGCAAGGCATTTTCTTCTCCCGCAAGCAGGCATTTGCTGACATTCACAATTTGTCGAAAAAAGTATGTGGAATTTTCTGCGCTTTTCTGTTTGACGTAAACGTTTTGCCGTGATACACTCTTGATAGTTAGAACAAGCTAACTTTTTAGGAGGCGTTTCTATGACCTTAGATCTGCTGCCTCTGGGTCAGGAGGCTGTTATCACCGCCGTGGGCGGCGCCGGCGCGCTGCGTCTGCGGCTTTTGGATATGGGGCTGATCCCCAAGACCACCGTGCGGGTGGAAAAGGTGGCTCCTCTGGGCGACCCCATCGAGCTGCGGGTGCGGGGGTATTCCCTGTCGCTGCGCAAGGAGGATGCCCGCAACATCGAGGTGGAGGTGAAGGCCAAATGATCTTTGCCCTGGCCGGAAACCAAAACTGCGGCAAGACCACCCTCTTTAATCAGCTCACCGGCTCCAACCAGCACGTGGGCAATTTCCCCGGCGTCACGGTGGACCAGAAGTCCGGCGTCATCCGGGGCCAGAAGGACTGCACCGTGGTGGATCTGCCGGGCATCTACTCCATCCGCCCCTACACGCCGGAGGAGATCGTCACCCGGGACTTTATCATCAACCAGAAGCCCGACGGCATCATCAACATCGTGGATGCCACCAACATCGAGCGAAACCTCTATCTGACGCTGCAGCTCATGGAGATGCAGATCCCCATGGTGCTGGCGCTGAACATGATGGACGAGGTGTCCAGCGGCGGCGGCACCATCGACATCCACGGTATGTCCAAGGCTCTGGGCATCCCTGTGGTGCCCATCTCCGCCGCCAAGAATGAGGGCGTGGACGAGCTGGTGAAGATCGCCGTGATGACGGCGAAAAACCGGGTCTATCCCGCCGTGTACGACTTCTGCTCCCCCGGTCCCGTCCACCGCTGCATCCATGCGGTGGTCCACCAGATCGAAGACCACGCCCAGGCGGCGGGACTGCCTGTTCGCTTTGCCGCCACCAAGCTCATCGAGGGGGACGAGGACATCGAGTCCCGCCTGGAGCTGGACCAGAACGAGCTGGAGCTCATCGAGCACAGTGTCCAGGAGATGGAGACGGAGCACGGCATGGACCGCAACGCCGCCCTGGCGGACATGCGCTATGACTTCATCGAGGGCGTGTGCCGCAAAACGGTGGTCAAGTGCCACGCCTCCCGGGAGCGGGAGCGCAGCGAGGCCATCGACCGCATCGTCACCAACAAGTATCTGGCACTGCCGCTGTTCTTCGGCATCATGCTGGCCATCTTCTATCTGACCTTCAATGTCATCGGTGCCTTTCTCTCGGACCTGCTGGCAGCGGGCATCGACCGCCTCACCGCCGCCGTGGACGCGGGGCTCACCGCCTACGGGCTCAATCCGGTGGTGCAGAGCCTGGTGGTGGACGGCGTGTTTGCCGGCGTGGGCAGCGTGCTGAGCTTTTTGCCCATCATCGTGGTGCTGTTCTTCTTCCTGTCCATTCTGGAGGATACCGGCTACATGGCCCGGGTGGCTTTCGTCATGGACCAGCTGCTCCGTAAGATCGGCCTGTCCGGCCGGAGCATCGTGCCGCTGCTGGTGGGCTTCGGCTGCTCCGTGCCCGCCATCATGGCCACCCGTACCCTGGCCTCTGAGCGGGACCGGCGCATGACCATTCTGCTGACCCCCTTCATGAGCTGCTCGGCCAAGATCCCCATTTACAGCGTGTTTGCCGCTGCCTTCTTTCCCGGCCACGCGGCGCTGGTCATGCTGGCGCTGTATCTGACCGGCATCCTGGTGGGCATCATCGCCGCCAAGGTGCTGGGGGCCACCGCCTTCCGGGGCAACCCCGTGCCCTTTGTCATGGAGCTGCCCAACTACCGCTTCCCCTCCGCCAAGAGCGTGGGGCAGCTTTGCTGGGACAAGGCCAAGGACTTTTTGACCCGGGCCTTCACCATCATCTTCGTGGCCACCATCATCGTCTGGTTCCTCCAGACCTTTGATACCCGCATGAACCTGGTATCCGACAGCTCCGACAGCCTGCTTGCCACCGTGGGCGCCTGGATCGCCCCTGTGTTCGCCCCGCTGGGCTTCGGCGACTGGCGGGTCTCCACCGCCCTCATCACCGGCTTCATCGCCAAGGAGTCCGTCATCTCCACCCTGGGCATCCTCACCGGTGCCGGCACGGACGTGTCCGTGGCCGCCCTGGGCAGTCTCTTCTCTACGGTCACCGCCGTCAGCTTCCTGGTGTTTACCCTGCTCTACACCCCCTGCGTGGCTGCCATCTCCGCCGTCAAGCGGGAGCTGCGCTCCGGCTGGAAAGCCGCGGGCGTTGCCCTGGGGCAGTGCGTGATCGCCTGGATCGCGGCCTTCGTAGTCTACCATGTGATCTTGTTGTTCCTGTAAAGGAGGACTTTATGGAACTTTTGATCCTCGCCGGACTTGGCGTATGGCTGGTGCTGGCCCTGCGCGCCTCTTTCCGCTCCAAGGGCGGGTGCGGAGGCTGCTGCGAGAGCTGCAGCGGCTGCGCCCATCGAAAAAAGTAAAAAAAGGGACGCGGATCATCCGCGTCCCTTTTTTTACTTCACCGCGCTCTGTCTCACCCGCTCCAGGGCCTTGTCCACCGCCGGGATCTTCATG
>CAUWEK010000077.1:0-8895 GCA_963557435.1 uncultured Dysosmobacter sp. | reverse complement strand
CGCCCAGGCCGTGGAGCTCCTCAAACCACAGTTTCGCGTGGGCCTTCTCGTTTTCCGCGGTCTTCAAAAACAGCGCCGCGATCTGCTCGTAGCCCTCCCGCTGGGCAACAGCGGAGAAATAGGTGTACTTGTTCCGGGCCTGGGACTCTCCGGCAAAGGCGGCCTCCAGGTTCTTCTCGGTCTGGGTGCCGGCATACTTGCCGGCGCCCGTGGCAGGCGCTTCCTCGATCTTTTCAAAGGCGGAGGCGGGCTGCTTGCACAGCGGGCAGATAAAGTCCTCGGGCAGGGTCTCGCCCTCGTAGATATAGCCGCAGACTTTGCATTTCCATTTGCTCATGGTGGGTGCATCCTTTCTCATCAAAATGTCGCTTCGGTCCTGATAGGTCGTGTGCAGCATGGCTTCCGCCAGCTGGCTGAGAGGCTGGCCGTAAAAGGCCTCGTAGACCTCCCGGATCTCGGGATTTTTGTGGCTGGTGCGCAGGGACATGGACCCGTCCCGCCGGTACAGGGCCTCGATGCGGCGCTTCCGGGTCTCGTCCGCGTTTTTCGCCATGTCCTTGGGCTGTCCGCCGCCGCCGATACAGCCGCCCGGACAGGCCATGACCTCCACAAAGTGGTACTGCTTGCCGCTTTTTTGCATGTGGGAGAGGAAGCTGCGGGCGTTGGCGGTACCGTAAATGACGGCTACCTGGAGCGTCAGCTCCCCGATGGCCACCTGGGCCTCCCGCACGCCCTCATACCCCCGGACGGCCTGGAGGGAGAGCAGGGATTCCGGTGCCTCCTGTCCGGTAAGATATTCGTAGGCGGTGCGCAGGGCGGCTTCCATCACGCCGCCGGTATTGCCGAAGATGACGCCGGCACCGGAGGCCTTGCCCATGAGGGAGTCGTAGGCGGAATCCTCCAGCGCGTTCCAGTCCACGCCCTCCGCCTTGGCCCAGCGGGCCAGCTCCCGGGTGGTGATGACCTGGTCGGTGTCCCGCATGCCCTCGATGCCGTGGTAATCGGCGGCAGCGTGCATCTCCTGCCGCCGGATCTCAAACTTTTTGGCAGTGCAGGGCGTCAGAGCCACGTGCACGATCTTTCGGGGGTCCAGTCCCAGCTTTCCGGCAAAATACGCCTTCACCGTGGGGCCCTGCATGCCGATGGGGCTTTTGGCGGTGGACAGATGGGGCAGCAGCTCCGGCGCGTAGATCTCCGCAAAGTGCACCCAGCCGGGGCAGCAGCTGGTGAACTGGGGGAGGGGGCGGTCCTTCTCTGTGATCCGGCGGATCAGCTCACTGGCCTCTTCCACGATGGTCAGATCCGCCGCGAAGTTGGTGTCCAGCACGTAATCCGCGCCCAGGGCGCGCAGCAATGCCACCATCTTCCCCTCCACAAAGGCGCCGGGCTCCATCCCGAAGGCCTCGCCCAAGGCGGCCCGGACTGCGGGAGAGGTACTGACCACCACGATCTTGTCGGGATGGGCGATGGCCTGGCGCACCTCGGGGCATTCGTCCCGCTCCATGATGCTGTCCACCGGGCAGACGTTGGCGCACTGGCCGCAGTAGATGCATACGGCGTTTCCGCCGGTCTGCTGGAGGGTATAGGTGCCGTGCACGCCCATTAAATTGGCACAGGCGTCCTTGCACATCCCGCAGCGGATGCACTTTTCCTCCAGACGCACGATACTGGGATTGTCCTCCTCAATGGGGACGCGAACGGATAAGGGCAGATGTTTCAGCTTCCTCACATTCCTTTCTCTTGCGATTCGTTCCGGCACGCTTCACATAGATACATCAGCTTCAGATCATAGGAGAGAATGGGGATCCCCACTTTTTGCTCCAGCTGTTCGGTCAGATCCCCCAGGTCCACATCCAGCAGCCGGCCGCACTTCCGGCACACCAGGTGGTCGTGCCGTACCATCCGGTCGTACCGGTCGGCCATGCCCTCCACAGATACCTTGCGGACCCGGCCCTCCTCCCACAATCGGTTGAGGTTATTGTACACGGTGGCCAGCACCACCGAGGGATACGTTTCCCGCAGCTGCGCAAAGATCTGCTCCGCAGTCAGGTGGCTGCGGGAGGCATCCACGATCTCCAGGATTTTTTTTGCATACTTGGTCATGACGATCACAACACTGTTTTTAGAATGATTCTAAATTTATTATATTTCTGAAGAGAAGTCAAGAGAAAAATAAAGACACTGGGGCGCGGTCAATCTTCCTGCGCACGGGGCAGCAGCCGGACAGCGGCCAGACGGTGGAATACCAGGGCAAACACCAGGCCGAACGTCACGCCCAGGCAGGTATCCACGATCCGCAGGATCACCGCTCCGCCCAGGCCGTAGATCCCGGTGGCCAGCATCAGCGCGCCGAAGCAGTTCATGGCCGTCTTATACCGGTAGTCGGTGCAAAAGCCCAGGCACAGCCCGCCCAGCGGGCCCATCAGGGAATGAAAGGACTCCGGCGTCACCAGATAAAGCACAAAAAATGCGCATGAGCCTGCCACGGCCCCTTCGATGCGCTGGCGGAAGCGGACGAAGGTGTTGCCGGAGTACGGATAGGCCGACAGCAGCGACGCGCAGGCAAAGCCCATCCACATAAACCGCTCCACGGCAAACACCTGCCCGGCGGTCAGAACCAGGCTGACGCCCAGCGCCATGCGCAGCTGCCACAGGTGGACCGGCGCGGAGAGGTCGAACCTCCGCAGCACATGGTGAAACCGTACGTCGCTGTGCTTATGACGGTGCTTTGCAAACAAAATGGCGCCGCAGATCAAATACCCCACCAGCGCCAAAAGCCCCCGGCGGACCAGCGCCTCGCCCAGTACCGGGTTGCCGGTCAGATAGATGTAGGCAAAGCTGTACAGGCCGCCGTTGCCCATCTCGGGCCGCTGGGAGGTCATATAGAGCAGCGAGAAAAAGGCTGCGAAGTGGAGCGGGATCAAAAGAAGCGGCGGCACCACCGCTGCCGCGCCGGGAGCCAGGACCAAAATGGCCAGCACCGCCGCCAAGGTGAGGAGGGAATCGCCGATGCAGTATTCAAAATGGACGAATCGGATGCCCAGCATCATGCAGAACAGTGCCACGGCCATGGGGGTATTGTCCGCACCGAACAGGGCGGACAGCAGGCTGATGAACACGATGGCAAAGGCGACGATCAGTACGGAGCGCACGGCCATGGCCGTCCAGTAATATCCTTTTTCCCGTCGGGTATCACAGGCGGTGATCTGCCGTTTCAGTACGGCGGGGTCCATTTGCAGGGCGTCATAAAACTTCATGGTCACGGGAGGTTTCCTTTCCTTTCTCAATGTGTGCGGCAAGTCTGTCCGCGTAATACATAAATGCCTCGAAATCTTCGCCGGAGCTGCGCCAAAGATCATAAAAAGGCTGCAGGATGCTCTCGTAGCCCTGCTTCAGAGCGGCCAGTCCGGCTTCGGTGATAAAGAGGCGGTAGCTTCGTTCGTCGGACGTCTGCCGCTCTTTGCGGATGCAGTTTTTTTCATAGAGCGATTTCAGGCAGCGGCTGACCGCTTCCTTTTTCATACCGCTGCTCTGGCTGAGCAGCACCGGGGTGTTTTGGTCCGGCTGCAGATACAGGTGCGCCAAAAGCTCGCACTCGCTGGCGGTCAGTATGGATTTTCGCACGGGCAGCAAAGAGCGCATGACCTTTTGCACCTGCTGCTGGTAATGCATCATATCGGTCCATTCCATGGGCATCTCGTCCTTTTTAGTTAGTTAACTTTGTTAAGTATATGCCGGAGATCAAGATCTGTCAAGTGTTGCAGGGCGTTCCACGCCTGGGCTGCCCCTATAAATACAGGAGATGGTGAGAAAAAAACAGACGCCCGCACAAGGCGGGCGTCTGTTTTGCAAAAGCCGGGCGCAGTCACAGGCGTGTACAGGCAGGGAAACTCATAAAACAAAGAATGTACAGCTTGCGGGCGGGAGCAGCACGGTTCCATGGGGCTGTGGCTGCGGAGCCAGCGGGGGAAGATCGCAAAGTCCGGAGAGGGTCAGCTCCGTTCCGTTGAGCAGCATGGTGGAAGAACGCAGGTCCTCGGCGTGCAGGGTATAGCGCAGGGCGGATGTGGGGAGCGTGACGGCAAGGGGATCCGTGAGCGAGTTGTTGATGATGAGATAAACGGCTCCGGGCAGGCGGTCTTTGCGGGAGCGGCAGAAAACGTGAACATCATTTCCGCAGAGGTCCCCGCAGTCATATACATCCGGCCCCATGAGCCGGTTCCACAGCAAAACGGCGAAATAATTGGGGCGGGGCAGGAAGGTGCCGTGCTCCAAAAGGCCATAGTCGGAGGAGGCCAGCGTGTTGTGGAAAATCACGCCGTCGGTGATGGTGCCGTAGCTGCCCAGCTCATTGAGCGTGCGCAGGACGTCCAGATAGGTGGAGGCCCAGGTGTTTCCGCCGCCGCCGGCGTCGCCGGATTCGGTGACCCACATGGGCCCCCCGGGGACGAATTTGTCCCGCAGGGCCGCATGGGCCGCGGCGCAGTCCGGTGCAACCGCCAGATAGGGGTCGCTGTGGGCCAGCTGAGCAGACCAGTGGGCGGAGGGCATGGCTCCGGCGATCCGCTCGGAGACCCCGTTGTAATAGTGGTAGCTGAAAACGTCCAGAGGAACGCAGGTGCCTGCCAGCAGCTCCTGGGTGGTACAGGTCTTGGTCAGCTCGGCGATACCCGCGCCGAACCCCTTGCTGGTCCCGTTCACGGCAGAGGGATCGCCGGTGGTACACGGGCCCACCAGCAGGCATTTGGGGTAGTTTGCCCGCACCCATGTGTACAAAATGTCCTGGTCCCTGGCGTAGTCGGCGGCGCAATAGCCCTTTGGAGCGCCGGACAGCTCCAGCATGTTGGGCTCATTCATAAATTCGATGGCGTCGATGTCCACACCGTATTCATGGCTGAGAGCGAAGATCTTTTTTGCCTGGGTAAGATCCAGCGGCCCACCGCCGGGATGATCGCCTGCGCAGTTGCTGACAGAGATCAGCAGCTTGGCACCCACGCAGGCAACAAAGTCCAAGACCCCGATCCACTGAGACTTGGTCAGCACGCTGGCATAGCCTTCCGGCGCTGTCCCGCCGGTCACGCCGTCAAAGTCATAGTAGGTTTTTGTGGCCCACGTGCCGGACACCCGGATCCATGCCGGGCCCAGCTGCTTGGCAAGTGCTCTTAGCCGCTGGTCATACAGGTCGATGGGCGGATAGTATTCCGTCAGTTCCGGCATGGCGGTCGGGTCCGTAAAGCTTTTGACAGAAGGAAATCCCTCCGTGCCGGCGATTTGCCCGGGGGTATAGGACTTCCAGAAGGTCCCGCCGGTGACCTCGGTCATCTCGATGTTGTAGGAAACGAGCCGCTCATCCACATGGCGGATCAGGCGGGAGGGGCGGTCATTCAGGGAGATCGCCTCCCTGCGGGATTGGTGTTCGCTTTTCATACCGTGATATGCTCCTTGTTTTGAAATTGACGGATCTCTTTTTTCGGCGTCCTGCCGGATGAGGGAAAAGACGGAAATACAGCCCTGGCGCAGGATTTCCCACCGGACATCACGGGGAGGGCTCCTCCGTTTTGTGCCGGCCGCGCAGGAATATGATCAGATCAAAGATCCCCGTTCCCACCAGCGCGGCGCCGGTGAAGAGCCATAAGACCTCCGTGGAGGGGAAGGGACTGGTGAGCGTCACCACGCCGCAGATCAAAGTAACGGCCGCGTTGACTGCGGGCCAGCCCCACTGGCTGTTTTTTAAACGGACCAGGTCCACAGCGGATTGGATCTTGCTGATGCCGGCCAGCAGGAGGATCATCCCGTACAATATGGTCAGTACCGGAAATGTGGCCACGAACCAGTCCTGCCGTACCGCGCAGAACACGCCCGCCAGAAGAAAGATAAGGCTCTTGGTGAGCATTTGCTCCGTCGCTGCGTCTTTGGCGTCGGCCTTGAAATATTTCACCCCATCGGCAAGTCCCAAGACGATGAGAATGATGCCGACCCCGGTGATGACCGTGGATGTGAATTTGACGGGGTCCAGCAAAAGCAGCGTACCCGCAAGCAGCTCCACGGCGCATGCGGCCAGACCGGTTGCAGAACCTTTCAAAATTTTCATACAAAAATTCCTCCAACTCAAAAATAGACACATGCTGCCGGTATGCCTCCGAGAGTCCTCCGGTCAGTACGCAGCCCGCCGCCATGCGGTGCTGCGGACGATATTTTCGCATAACGGACTTCTTTGAAAAGAGACTGCCTTATGGGCAGTCCTCCTGCAAGATCATTGCCGGATTTTGACGCTGGTGCTCCGGAGGCTTTGGAGAAAGACCGCTATGGAACAAAAAAGGATCGAAGCGCATAGGATAGGCATGGATGACCTGGGAAACGGAAGCCTTCCAGCTTCCGGCTCGGGCCGAAGGGCAGCTCTATCCGGCAGATCCGGCGTTTCCAGGCATTTCGTTTGGACGAACGGTAGGCTGAAATCCTCTTCACACAGGGAAGGTGTATCTATTGTAGGGAAAAAAGAACTGCATTTCATTGGGCAAAGAGGCCTTCCCGTTACACTTTTCCTCAGCTCCGGGTCCAGTGTTACATTTTGGGACAAAAACAGCAGTTTGTCCCGTGATTTTGGGAGAAGAATCCTTGACAAAGCGCTGCCGGCCGTGTACTGTTAAGACACTCTTTGCGCTGCATTACATTCCGTTTGGAATGCGAGTTCAACAGTACAAACTGAACAGGCGATGACGGACGGTCATTTGCCGGGCCATTGCGGCAGCGGATGAAAGCATCTGCGGGACAGTTGTATGTCCCGCAGGTGCTTTTTCTATCCACCTGGGGAAATGAAAATCTTCAATGTGTGCCCGAAAGAGGAATCCCTGATCGATCGACTATGGACAGGAGGAATTTCAGATGAAAACCCCAAACAAGCAGACCGACACCGTTTCCCGCAAGAATGGCGTGGATGAGGCCACCGCGATCCGCAAGATGTCTTTTGTAAGCCTCGCCGGAAACACGGTGCTGTCAGCATTCAAATTTTTTGCCGGCGTCACGGGCAATTCCGGCGCCATGATCTCCGACTCCATTCACTCCTTTTCCGATGTGATCACCACGGTGATCGCCTGGATCGGGGTGAAGGCCTCCAAGAAAGAGGCGGATTCCGCCCACCCCTATGGACACGAGCGCGTCGAGTGCATCGCGTCGCTGCTTTTGGGGATCATCCTGCTGGCCACAGGGCTGGGTGTGGGGAAAGTGGGCGTGGAGCATATTGTTTCCGGCAGCTATGAGACGCTCGCCGTGCCCAGCATGATCGCTCTGGTGGCGGCGGCTGTCTCCATCGTAAGCAAGGAGGCCATGTACTGGTACACCCGTTACTACGCCAGACTCATCCACTCCTCGGCGTTCCTGGCGGACGCCTGGCACCACCGCTCCGACGTGTTTTCTTCCGTCGGTTCCCTCATCGGCATCGGCGGAGCCATGCTGGGATTTCCCGTGATGGACTCTGTGGCCAGCGTGGTGATCTGTCTATTTATCGTAAAGGCGTCTTACGATATTTTGAAAGACGGCGTGGTCAAGCTGCTGGATACCTCCTGCGGGGAGACCTATGACAGGAAAATGGAAGAATATATTGCCGGGCAGGACGGTGTGGTCTGTGTGGATTCGCTCCGCTCCAGAATGTTCGGAAACAAGGTCTATATTGATCTGGAGATCCAGGTAGACGGGGAAAAGTCCCTGCGGGACGCCCACAAGGTGGCCCAGCGCATCCACGACGAAGTGGAGCGGGCGTTCCCGGATGTGAAGCACATCATGATCCATCTGAATCCCGCCAAGGAGGCCGGCTGACTCGCAGGGTCTCGCCGGACAAATTGGGACACACACGCTGATTTGTCCAAAGAGAAACGGCCCCGCAATGTTGAGAATCGTGGGGCGGTATGGTATAGTATATCCTGTAAGGGAGTAGTCAGCACTCTGGTGTGATGATACCAACATACTGGAACTTTCCTGGTATTATCTTAAATGACGAGACTTATCTGTCACGGACAGGTAAGTCTCTTTTTTTACCTGCCGGAAAATTCTTTTGGAAGGCAGAAACTGCGGCGATGGAGGAACGCGAAGACCGGCTGTGCCCGGTACAAGGCGGCGGGCGGACTGATTTTCGCGGGAAGCTTGATTTTGCTGGAGCGCGTACAGGCGTGGTGAAAGGAGATTGTGCATGGCAGATTCCAACATTACAAAGCGGGCATTGGCGACTTCCTTGAAGGAGCTGATGATGGAGCAGCCCTTCGAGAAGATCAATGTGGCGCAGATCTGCGAGCGCTGCAACATGAATCGAAAGAGCTTTTACTATCACTTCAAGGACAAATATGACCTTGTCAATTGGATCTTTGACACGGAGTTTATTGCCTTGCTCAAAGACGAAAACCTGAGCAGCAATTATAAGGAGCGCTGGGCCTTCATTGAAAAGACCTGCCGGTATTTTTACCAGAATCATGGATTTTACCGCAAGGCGCTGCAGATCAAGGGGCAAAACTCCTTTGCAGATCACTTTCGGGAGTATATCCGCCCGCTTCTAGCCGACCGTATTTCCAAACTGTTTGGGCGGTCGGATGAGTTTACCATGGACTTTTTCACAGATGCAGTCCTCTGCGCCATGGAACGCTGGCTGATGAACAAGGAGTGCATGCCGCCGGAACAGTTTTTGGAAAAAATCAGGATGCTGACGGAAGAAGGCGCTCGTTCCATCTGCCGGGAAATGTCTCAGATAGAGCGGGAGGGCTCCTGAAGTAAGAGAACACGGCGTCTTGCAGGCTGAAAACGGAAAGAGAGCGCGTATCGCATCTGCTGCGGTACGCGCTCTCTGGCCGTTTATTTGGAAGATACCTGTGCGGACTTGGGATAGGCCTGCCGGAGAAGAGGGGCCAGCCC
>CAUWEK010000076.1:0-9125 GCA_963557435.1 uncultured Dysosmobacter sp. | reverse complement strand
AGAAGTCGTAGGACTGCATGATCATATAGTTGAACTCCAGGAAGCTCAGGCCCTTCTCCATGCGCTGCTTGTAGCACTCGGCCCGCAGCATGTTGTTGACGGAGAAGCACGCACCCACCTCCCGCAGGAGGTCCACGTAGTTGAGCTTCAAGAGCCAGTCGGCGTTGTTGACCATGATGGCCTTGCCCTCGCCGAATTCAATGAACCGCTCCATCTGCTTTTTGAAGCACTCGCAGTTGTGCTGGATGGTCTCCGGCGTCATCATGGAGCGCATGTCCGTGCGGCCGGAGGGGTCGCCGATATAGCCGGTGCCGCCGCCGATGAGGGCGATGGGCCGGTTGCCGGCCATCTGCAGCCGCTTCATAAGGCACAGGGCCATAAAGTGGCCCACATGCAGGGAGTCCGCCGTGGGGTCAAAGCCGATGTAGAACACGGCCTTGCCGTTGTTCACCAGCTCCCGGATCTCCGCTTCGTCCGTCACCTGCGCAATGAGGCCACGGGCCTTCAGTTCTTCGTAACAAGTCATGGTCATTCTCCTCCACCCATCAAACAGTTTCTACGGAATTTATGGTCGATTTTCTGCTTTTTAATACATTATAAACCAGCACGCTGGCAATGACGATGCCCGCGCCCACCAGGGCGAAACGCCCCACGCTTTCCTTATAGAATACCGCCACCAGCACGGGGTTGAGCACCGGCTCGATGCCGGAGATCAAACTGGCGGTCACCGGCGGCGTGGTCTTCAGTCCGATGCACAGCAATACGTAGGCAACGCCCACCTGGAACGCCCCCAGGATCACCAGGCTCACCAAGGCCGTGGCGGTGAACTCCGTTTCCCGGAAGAGAAACGGCAGCCCCGTCACTGCCGAGAGCACATCCCCCCAGAACACGGAGGAGATGGCGTCCGAGTCCGGCAGGTCGTTCAAAAGGAACACGCCCGCATAGCTGACGCCCGCGAGAAGCGCCAGGGCGTTGCCGGCTCCTCCGCCCATTTCCAGGCTGTCCAGGAAGAAAAAGAGGATGCCGCCGAACACCGCCGCGCAGGCCCCCAGGTCCAGTTTGTCCGGCCGGCGGCGGAAAAACACCCCGGAAAAGACGATGACAAAAATGGGCGCCGTGAATTGCAGCACGATGGCGTTGGCCGCGGTGGTCATCTTGTTGGCCAGGGAGAAAAACGCGTTGGTACCGAACACCGCCAGCGCCCCCAGCAGCACCCACCGGTTCAGCTTCAGCCGGTGGCGGGTAACCGCCAGATATGTGCCGATGATCACCAGGGCGATGGCTGTGCGGCCGCCATTGATGGCCATGCCGCCCCAGGGGATGACCTTGATGCAAAGCCCGCCCACGCTGTACAGCAGAGCGGCCAGAAACACGAACAGCGGACCGTTATGTCCTTTCTTCAAACCGCAACACGCTCCTTGCTCCGGGCATAGAAAACGCCCCCGTCCCGGCAGGGGACAGAGGGCGAACATGCTTCGCGGTACCACCTCTGGTTCGCCGCCTCCTCACGGAGCGCAGCCTCGGGCCGTGCCAACACACGGCGGCGCGATAACGGGCGCACCCGGAGCACGCCTACTGGGCAAAAAGCCGTTGGGGTGCCAGCTCCAAGGGGTATTCACCGCCGGGCCCTCTCCCCCTTCCACCAACCGGGGGCTCTCTTTGCAGCGCCGTGACGACTACTCTTCCTTTTCCTCGCTGTATACGGGTGGGATTATATCCGATTCCGGTGAAAATGTCAAGAGCGGGCCGTCAGGACTCCTCTCCGGCGGAAATATACAGCTCCTCCGCCTCCAGCAGCGCCCGGTTCAGCGCCTCCCAAGCCCTTCGGTTCTCCGGCATCGGCTCCATGACATCCGCCGCGTCCGTCACCGCGGCCGCCAGGCGCAGATACATCTGCTTCCAAACCGTTTCTTCCATAGTTCTCCCTCGCTTTTCCGTACTAGAACCTAGTCCACTTTTCACATAATAACGCAAAGTGTACTTAAAATCAACTAGAAAAACGATGATTTGGAGTGGCTCTGGCATGAAAAAACGTGAAAAGCGCCTTGGTTTACGCATTGATCAGGAAACCCACGACAAAATATTCTATATTGCAGAATACGAAGGACGGAGCGGAAGCGGCCAAATCCTGTATTTAATGCGAAAATGTATCGCGGATTTTGAAAAAGAACACGGAAAAATCGAACTGAACGAAACAAAAAACGGCTGACTTTCGTCAGCCGTTTTTTCTATGTCACGCCGCTGCCCGGATGCCCAGCGCCCTGCCCAGCAGCACGCCGCCCAGGCACAGCCCGAGGCTCAGCGCCATGTACGCCCCGCCCGCGGCCACGCGGCCGCTTTCCAGCAGCGTCAGCGCTTCTAAAGAAAAGGTGGAGAACGTGGTAAAGCCGCCGCACACGCCCGTTTTCCAGAACAAGGTCTGGTTGGGCGTCATGCCGCCCGCGCTCCCAAAGCCCACCACAAACCCGATGAGCACCGCGCCCAGCAGGTTGGTGACCAAGGTCAGCACGGGAAAGCCTCCCTGCACCGGCAGCAGGCTGACGGCGTAGCGCCCCGCCGCGCCCAGCGCGCCGCCGCAGGCCACAAAGAAAAAGCCCGTCATGGATGTACCTCCAGCCCGGCCCGGTAGGCCTCCGCCTCGTCCAGCAGCTCGCCGGCGCTCTCCAGCAGGGCGGGCGTCACCTTGGCGCCGCCGGTGATGCGTGCCAGCTCCGCCATGCGGCGCTGGCGGTCCAGCAGCACCACCTTCGTATAGGTACGGCCGTCCCGCTCCCCCTTCTCCACGGAGAAATGGGTATCCGCCATGGCAGCCAGCTGGGGCAGATGCGTCACGCACAGCACCTGCTTGCGGCGGCTCACCTGGGCCAGCTTCTCCGCCACCTTCTGGGCTGCCCGGCCGGATACGCCCGTATCCACCTCGTCAAACACCAGCGTCCCCACGGACTCCTGCTCCGCCAGCACATTCTTCAGCGCCAGCATGATGCGGGCCAGCTCGCCGCCGGAGGCGATGCGGGCGATGGGCCGCAGGTCCTCGCCCACGTTGGCAGACATCAGGAAACGCACGGTGTCGCACCCGTCCGCGCCCGGCTCCCTGGGAGAAAAGTCGATGGCAAAGCGCACCTTGTTCATATCCAGGTCCCGCAGCTCCCGGAGGATGCGCGCCTCCAGCTCCGCGGCGGCGGCTTTGCGGGCCGCTGTCAGCGCCGCGCCGGCCTCCTCCACCGCTTTGCGGGCGCCGGTCAGCTGCTTTTCCAGGCGGGCCAGGGTGTCGTCCGCCGTCTCCATGGCGTCCAGCTCCGCCCGGCACCGGTCCAGGTAGGCCAGCATCTCTTCCACCGTGGCGCCGTACTTCTTTTTCAGCCGGTACAAAAGATCCGTCCGGCTCTCCACCGCGTCCAGCTCCGCCGGAGAGAAGTCAAAGCTCTCCCGCAGATCCCGGACGGTCTCGGCAATGTCATAGGCCTCGCTGCGCAGCGCGCCCAGCCGCTCATAGAGCCGCCCCATCTCGTCACCCAAAGTACGGATGCTATAAAGGGCCTCCTCCGCGTCCCGGATGGCGCTGACTACGCCGCCGCCCTCCTCGCCGCCGGAGAGGCAGTAGTCCGCCCCCGACAGGGCGGAGAGATACTTCTCCCCGTTGCGCAGCAGGTTGCGGCGCTCCGCCAGCCCCTCTTCCTCGCCGGGCTGCAGCTTCGCCCGCTCCAGCTCGTCGATCTGAAAGCGCAGGCTGTCCATCCGGCGGGCCTTTTCCGCCTCGTCCATCCGCAAAGCGGAAATCTTCCGCTGGAGCTCCGCCATGGCGCCGTAGGACGCCTGATAGGCCGAGAGCACGTCCTCCGTGCGGCCGAAGCGGTCCAGATAGGAAACGTGGCGCTCCTCATCCAGAAGCTGCACGCCGTCGTGCTGGCCGTGGATGTTCAAAAGCTCCTCGCCCACCCGGCGCATCTGGGACACGGTGACCGGACGTCCGCCCACCCGGCAAAGGCTCCGGCCGTCGCTGCCGATCTCCCGCTGCATCACAAGACACCCGTCCTCGTCCGGGGTCGCACCGCACTCGGCAAGGCCCGGAAGATCCGGACTCACGCCGGAAAAGGCGGCGCTGGCAAAGGCCCGCTCCGCCCCGGTACGGATCAGCTCCCGGGAAGTGCGTCCGCCCAGCACCGCGCCCAGAGCGTCGATGACGATGGACTTGCCGGCACCGGTCTCGCCGGTGAGGGCGTTGAACCCGGGCTGAAAGCGGATGTCCGCCTCCTCGATGACTGCGATATTTTCAATGTGAAGCCATTCCAGCATGGTTCTCTCCCCTTCCCGCGTGCCTGGTAGGCAGCAGGATCACAGCATCTCCTTGATCTCCTCGCAGAAGTCCGCTGCGGACTCCGTGTCCCGCATCACCAAAAAGGCGGTGTCGTCTCCTGCCAGGGAGCCCACCAGGAAGTTGAACTCCATGTTGTCCAGCGCGGCACAGGCGGCGCTGGCCAGGCCCGGCATGGTCTTGATGACCACGATGTTCTGGGCATAGTCAATGCTGGTGATGCTCTCCCGGAAGATGGTGCGCAGCTTCTCGGCAAAGTTCAGCTTCGTGCGGTTGCCGGACACGGCGTATTTGTACACCCCCTGCCCCACCGGCTCTTTCACCAGGTGCATCTGCTTGATGTCCCGGGAGATGGTGGCCTGGGTGCTGGTGATGCCGCGCTCCTGCAAGCGGGAGAGCAGCTGTTCCTGCGTCTCGATATTTTCCTGGGAAATGATCTCAAGAATCATGTTTTGACGTTCATTTTTCATCGCTAAACCCTCCCGGAAGCATTTTTTGGGCAAAAATCTCACAAAAGCTCTTTTCCGTCAGACGCGCCAGCTTCATGGCGTATTTGGACCGGCGCACCACCACCTGGTCGTCGGCCTTCAGGGAAAAGCCACGGCTCTCGTCCACAAACAGGTAGACGGGCTTGCGGCCGTTGCGCTCCAGCTCGATGGTCAAGGTGTGCTCCGGCGAGAGCACATAAGAGGAAAACCGCATGTTATGGATGCAGATGGGACACACCACCATGGTCTGCGCCACCGGCTCCACCACCGGCCCCCCCGCAGAAAGAGAATAGGCCGTGGAACCCGTGGGCGTGGCGATGATGACACCGTCGCCGGCGATGTCCGCCAGGTGGCGCCCGTCCGAGGCGATCTTCAAATGGATCACATGGGAGATGGGGCCCTCCCGGATCACCGCATCGTTGAGACCCAGGTTGGTGTAAACCTGTTTTCCTTCACGGATCACCGATACATCCAGCATCATGCGATGCTCCATCTGGAAGTCCCAGTCCTTTAAGCGCCGCAGCACCTCCAGCTCGCCGGACTCCAGCTCGGCGATAAATCCAAGGCCGCCCATGTTGATGCCCAGCACCGGCAGCTTGTGCAGCGCCGCCATTTTGGCCAGATGTAAAATGGTCCCGTCCCCGCCGAAGGTGATCATCAGGTCCGCCGAGCGCATCTCCTGCTGCAGGGGACGCACATCAAAGTCGGCAAAGGCCCCGTCCTTCTGGTCCCGGAACGGAGAGCAGACCACCGTCCGAAAGCCCATCTCCTTCAAGATCTTCTGGGCCTCTTTGGTAGCCGTCATGCCCCGGTCCCGGTTGGGATTGGGACAGAGGATGATCTTTTTGGGATTCATGGCGTGTTCCCCTCCCCGTGCTCCTTGAGCACCTGATGGGACTCTGCCACCAGCGCCGGCAGATCAAAGCTTCCCGGCGTGCCGCTCCCCTTTTCCAGATACCCCAGATATTCGATGTTTCCCTCCGGTCCCCGAATGGGGGAATAGGTCAGCCCAAGGACTGTAAAGTCATTTTCCTTCGCATGCTCCAAGAAATGCTCCAGCACCTCCAGATGGACGGCAGGGTCCCGGACCACGCCCTTTTTACCCACCTTTTCCTTGCCGGCCTCAAACTGAGGCTTCACCAGGCAGGCCACATGCCCGCCCTCACGCACAAGGCCTGCCAGTGCCGGCAAAATGAGCTTGAGGGAAATAAAGCTCACGTCCACGGAGGCAAAGTCCAGCTCCTGGGGGATCTCCGCATGGGTCAGGTAGCGGGCGTTGGTGCGCTCCATACACACCACCCGCTCATCGCTGCGCAGCTTCCAGGCAAGTTGGCCGTAGCCCACGTCCACGGCATAGACCTTGGATGCGCCGTTTTGCAGCATGCAGTCCGTAAAGCCGCCGGTAGACGCGCCGATATCGGCGCACACGGCCCCCTCCAGCGCCACCGGGAACGTGGCCATGACCTTTTCCAGCTTCAGCCCGCCCCGGCTCACATATTTCAGTCCGCCCCGCACCTCGATCTCGGCGTCGTTCGGTACGGCGGTGCCGGGCTTGTCCACCCGCTGGCCGCCCACGAACACCAGTCCGCTCATAATGGTGGCCTGGGCCTTCTGACGGCTCTCCTGGAGCCCCCGCTCCACCAGCAGCACGTCCAAACGCGTTTTGTTGCTCATTTGCGTCCCTCCTCCGCAGCCGCGGCGATACCGGCGGCGTCCAGGCCGAAGCTGTGCTCCAGCTCCGCCACGCTGCCCTCCGGGGCGTAAGTCTTTCCAAGATTTTGCAGCACCAGGCGACGGGGAGACTTGCCCCGCTCCGCCAGCAGCGCCGCCAGACGCTGGCCCACGCAGCCGGCACCGAAGGAGTCCTCCGCCACCACCAGCGTGTTTGCGTCCGCCAGGATCTCAATGTCTTCAAAGTTCAGCGGCGAAATGCGGTTGAGCTTCACCACGCCCGCGTGGATCCCCTTCTTTTCCAGAATATCCGCCGCCTCCAGCGTCTGGTTGATCAAAATGCCGTAGGCCACCAGTGTCACGTCCGTACCGCTGCGCAGCTGCACCGCCGCGCCCTCCGCGGAATGGTCTTCCTTGAAGCTCCCTTCTCCGCCCCGGGGATAACGCACCGCCACCGGGCCGTCGATGCCAAAGAGGGCCTGGCGCAGCATGTACCGCAGCTCCGCAAAGCTGGCAGGACAGAGCACCGTGTAACCAGGGATAGCGGAAAGGAACAGCGCGTCGAAACAGCCGTGGTGAGTCTCGCCGTCGGAGCCCACCAGGCCCGCCCGGTCCACCCCCAGCACCACATGCAGGTTTTGCAGGGAAATGTCGTGGATCAGCTGGTCATAACCCCGCTGTAAAAACGTGGAGTACACGGCAAATACCGGGATCATCCCCTGCTTGGCAAGGCCCGCCGCCATAGCCACTCCGTGACCCTCCGCGATAGCCACGTCGAAAAAGCGATTGGGGAACTCCTTGGCAAAGGGCGTCAGGCCCGTCCCGTCCGCCATGGCGGCGGTGATGGCGCACACGCGGGAGTCCTGCGCCGCGCAGTCGCACAGAGTCTTTCCGAATACGGAGGAGAACGTCTCCCCGCCGGGCTTTTTCAAAAGTCCCGTCTCCGGGTCAAAGGGACTGATGCCATGGAACTTGCCGGGGTTGGCCTCTGCAAAGGGGTAGCCCTTCCCCTTGACCGTATACACATGCACCAAGACCGGACCGTTGAGTTCCTTGGCCCACTGGAGCATGTCGCACAGGCGGGGCAGATCATGGCCGTCGATGGGCCCCAGATAGGTAAAGCCCATGTCCTCGAACATGGTGCTGCGGGGCCAGAGACTCTTTTTCAGGAAGGATTTGACCTGATGGTTGAACCGGTAAATGGGATTTTGGGCGGGATGCTTGCCAAACAGTCCCCGATACCACTTCTTAAAATGATAGTAAGCAGGCTTGGAGCGCAGGCGGCCCAGATGCCGGGGCACGGCGCCCACATTGGGATTGATGGACATGCCGTTGTCGTTCAAAATAACGATCAGCGGCTCACCGGATGCGCCGGCGTTGTTGAGGCCCTCGTAAGCAAGGCCGCCGGTCAGCGCACCGTCTCCGATGAGGGCCAGCACCCGGTAGTCCCCGCCGGTCAGCGTGCGGGCCCGGGCCATGCCCAGCGCCACGGACACGGAGTTGGACGCATGGCCTGCGATGAAGGCGTCATGGACGCTCTCCCGGGGCTTGGGGAACCCGGAGAGTCCTCCAAACTGCCGTAAAGTAGAAAACAGCTCCTGCCTGCCGGTAAGTGCCTTATGCACATAGCACTGATGGCCCACGTCGAACACCAGCCGGTCACGCTGGGTATCGAACACCCGGTGGATGGCCACCGTCAGCTCCACTGCGCCCAGGTTGGAGGCAAGATGCCCGCCGGTGCGGGACACGTTCTGAACCAAAAATTCCCGGATCTCGGCACAAAGCTCGGGCAGCTGATGCTTGTCCAGCTTCTTGACGTCCTCCGGGGAATGAATCGTTTCCAATATCACAAATCTCTATCTCCTCTCAGCGATGGAACAAATGCAAAAAGCGCCCGGCCAGAAACACCACCTGGGTGCTCTTCCGGATGGCAAAGGTCTTTCCCAGCGCCTTGCCGCCGATGGTAAGCCCGGAGATCAGCGCCGTCACGCCAACGCTCAGCAGCACGGTCCGGGTGTTCAGGCTCCGCTGCAGCTGGGTCACGATCACCGCGGCGGTAGTACCGCTGACGATGCCGCAGATATCGCCCACCACATCGTTGCACACGCTGGATACGCGGCTGGCATTTTTCAAAAGACGCAGTGCCTCCCGCGCTCCTTTTTCCCGGTGCGCGGCCATGGAATGAAAGGGCTTTTCATCCGCGGCGGTCACCGCCACGCCGATGATATCGAATAAAATGCCAAGTCCGATGAACAGGGCGAGGATCAAAAGCGCCACCGCCACGCCGGCCCCGGCCATCAGCGACTCGGATGCAAGGCTCAACGCCGCGGACAACGTCACAGCGATGCAGAACACGGTGGCCACCCAGCCATACTGGCTGCTTTTTTTGTCCCGGCGGCCGGAACGGGTATTTTTCAAACAATCAACCTCCATGGAGGATCAAACTCGATTTGCTAAGGCGGCGGCAATGGAAAAAGTAAATCTTACGGCTTAGGTACGGGTAGGATTTCCCCGCAACGCACCTCTCGTTGCCGATGGAGGCGGTTCCCCTTTCAGCGCCGCGGCAGGGCGTCGCCGTCCCTGCGGCCCGACTGCCACTTCGTCCGCACTGCACTCCTTCTTCCATCCCTATGACAGCCTAGGTGATTTCCACC
>CAUWEK010000075.1:0-9281 GCA_963557435.1 uncultured Dysosmobacter sp. | reverse complement strand
GGTGCCTGACCTGCAACGTGGTGTGCCAGGTCTGCGCCGACGTGTGCCCCAACCGTGCCAACGTGGTCATCGAGCTGCCTGACGGCCGCCATCAGATCCTCCATGTGGACCGGATGTGCAACGAGTGCGGCAACTGCGCCATCTTCTGCCCCTATGACTCTGCTCCCTACCGGGATAAGTTCACCCTGTTCATGACCCGCGAGGGCTTTGACGAGAGCGTGAAGAACGCCGGCTTCCTGCCTCTTGGCGGCCGCAAGGTGCTGGTCCGGCTGGACGGCAAGGTGTTCGAGGCCGATCTGGACGCCAAGAACGATCTCCCCGCCGACGTGGAGGTCTTCATCCTCACCGTACTGACCAAGTACGCCTATCTGCTGGGATAACCGGCCATGGATCGTCGCCAGCGGCTGCGCCGCTATGGGCTGTTCACCGCCGGTGTGGCCGTGTCCGCCGGTGGGATCGCCTTCATCACCCGGGCGGCCCTGGGCACGTCCCCCCTTTCCAGCCTTCCGTTTGTGCTGAGTCTCATCACGCCGCCCAGCGTAGGCGTGTACACCTTCGCCTTCAACCTGCTGTTTTTGGCGGCGGAGGCAGTCCTGCGCCGGACCTTTACCCGGATGCAGGCATTGCAGATCCCCTTTACGCTGCTGTTTTCCGCCTCCATCGACCTTTTCATGTGGCTGATCCCCACCCAGCTCCACGGTCCGTATCCCATGAAGGTGCTTTACCTTCTCATCGGCTGCGGCCTGCTGGGCCTGGGAGTGACGCTGGAGGTGCTGGGCGATGTGATCATGCTGCCCGGCGAGGCGCTGGTGCGGGCCATCTCCCAAAAGAGTCATGTCCCGTTCCACCGGGTGAAGGTCCTGTTTGACAGCACGCTGACCCTCATCGCCGCCGTGGCCGCGCTGCTGGCCTTCGGACGGCTCAACGGCGTCAAAGAGGGCACCTTGGTGGCCGCTCTGGCCGTGGGCCCGCTGGTGAATGTCTACACCCGGTGCCTGGGTCCCTCCCTGCGCCGCTGGCTGGATGCCCCGGCGGTCTGAACCGCAACAAAAACCTCCGCTGTTTGAAGCAGCGGAGGTTTTTTCATATCTTACTGTCCCTGGTGATGCTTTGCGGCAGTCAGCAGGTTCTCCATGAGGCGCCGGCGGCTATGGGGTTTGATGCCACCACCGCCAGAGCTTCAGCCAGATCAGTCCTGCCGCGCCCAGCAGCACCAGGGCCGCGCCCACTGCCACCAGCCACTCCACATGATAATACCGCACAAATGCCGCAATACCGGTGTAGCTCCGCCCATCCTCTGAAACACGGATGTTCAGCGATGTACCCTCGATAAGGATAGTCAGCAGCACCACCATCCCGGTGCTCAGCACCACGCCCGACAGAGTTCGGATGATGCCCTGCTGGTGTATGTTCATTCCTTTGGATACGGATTCACCCCGCTGGGCCTCCCAGTCCTGTTCCTCATCCAGCAGCCAATCCACAGTGACACCGAAATGTCTGGCGCAGGGCAGCAGCTTGCCGCCGTCCGGCAGAGTCGTTCCCTGTTCCCAGCGGCTCACCGCCTGGCGGCTCACGCCCAGGATCTCAGCCAGGCCCTCCTGGCTGAGTCCCTCCCGTTTGCGCAGTCGGATCAGTTTTTCTGAAAACGTCATGGCGGTTCCCCCTTTCCGCCTTTCATCCTACCAAAAACGGCCGGGAAAGTCTACCGCGCAGCTCGGGCATGTCCGCAACCAAACACAACACCGCCGCCCGGCAGTCTGAATTGCAGCAAAAAACCTCCGCTGTTTGAAGCAGCGGAGGTTTTTTCATGTCTTACTGTCCCTGATGATGCTTTGCGGCAGTCAGCAGGTTTTCCATGAGCATGGCCCGGGTCATGGGGCCGACGCCGCCGGGCACCGGCGTGATGTAGGACGCCTTTTTTTCCACAGCAGCAAAGTCCACATCCCCGCAGAGCTTTCCCTCTGCATTGCGGTTCATGGCCACATCGATGACCACGGCGCCCTCCTTGACCATGTCGGCGGTCACCAGGCCCGTCCGTCCCACGGCGGAGACCAGGATATCCGCCTGGCGGGTGAACGCCGCCAGATCCGGCGTTCTGGAGTGGCAGATGGTCACAGTGCCGCTTTGGGCAAGCAGCAGCGTGGCCATGGGCTTGCCCACGATGTTGCTGCGGCCCAGCACCACGCAGTGCCGTCCCGCCACGGGGATCTCATAGGCGCGCAGCATCTCCATGACGCCTGCCGGCGTGCAGGGCAAAAATACCGGCTGCCCCGTGACCATCTTCCCCACATTCACCGGGTGGAAGCAGTCCACATCCTTGTCCGGCGCGATGGCATTGAGGACCTTTTCCTCATTGAGGTGGGAAGGCAATGGCAGCTGCACCAGGATGCCGTCCACAGCGCCGTCTCCGTTGAGGCGGTCAATGAGCGTGAGCAGCTCCTGCTCCGTGGTATGGGCGGGGAGCTTGTGCTCAAAGCTCAAAAAGCCGCACTCGGCGCAGTCCCGCTCCTTGCCGGAGACGTACACCCGGGAGGCCGGGTCGTCTCCCACCAGGATCACCGCCAGGCCCGGCCGCCGGACAAGCCCCTCGGCTCCGGCGGCACAGCGGGCCTTTACCTGGGCGGCAAGGGCCTTTCCGTCAATGATCTTCGCCATGACTTTCCTCCTTGGGCTCCTCGCCCTCCGCCGTGCCGCCCGGCACGGGCACCTCTGCTTCTCCGGCCGCCGTTTGCTCTATGGCGGTCTCCGCGGCTGTCTCCGCCGCCGCCCGGGCCGCGGCCACCTGGTTCACCAGCAGTTCCCCGGGATCATGGGGCCGCAGGCGGATGTTGTAAAACAGCATGGCGGCCGACACGATCACCATGACCACGCTCAGCGCCTGGGAGACCCGGATGGGCTCGCCGAACAGCGTCCAGTCAAAAAGGTACAGGCTGTCCGTCCGCAGCCCCTCCACCCAGGCACGGCCCAGGCCGTACCAGAGGAAGTAGAACCAGGTGTTCTCTCCGTCGAACCGGCGGCCCCGGGTGATGATGAACACCACCAGCAAAAGGCCGATCAGGTTCCACAGGCTCTCATAGAAAAACGTGGGATGCACTTCAATGAACGTACTGGCGCTGGTCCAAAGGCGCATCCGCCAGGGCAGGGTCGTCTCCGCGCCGAAGGCCTCCCGGTTGACGAAGTTGCCCCAGCGGCCGATGCACTGGCCCAGCAGCAGTCCCATGACGCAAAGGTCCGTCATGGCCCAGAATTTCAGCTTTTTGACGCGGGTGTAACAAAAGGCCACGATGACGCCCATGATGACCGCCCCGTAAATGGCCAGGCCTCCGTCCCACACGGCCACGA
This sequence comes from uncultured Dysosmobacter sp., assembly GCA_963557435.1. GTDB lineage: Bacteria > Bacillota > Clostridia > Oscillospirales > Oscillospiraceae > Oscillibacter. The sequence continues at coordinate 5,939 of CAUWEK010000075.1, read as the reverse complement.
TCTCGCCCCAGTCCAGTCCGCCGTCGGACGTGCGGTACAGGTCCAGGTAGAAAAGCACGTAGTAGATGCGGGCGCCGATGATGCACGAGGGCACCGCCCAAAGCACCATGTCCAGCACGTTGTCCTCCGAGAGGCCAAACCGCTTGGCCTGCTTCATGCAAAGCAGCAACCCTGCCAGCATGGCCACCGCCAGAATGATGCCGTACCAGTACACGCCGTGTCCGATGTGGATGGCAATGGGGTCGATATTGCATTCCCAGTCGCCGAACAGGCCGGGAAAGCTGATGGGCATATTACTCAAAGCCTTCAATTTCGGTTACATCCTTTCTTTCTCTCTTGCCTCACTTGGGGACGATCTCGCTGAGCACCGCCCGCTCCGGCGTGATGTTCTCCCGCAAAAACGTCTCGATGTCCTCCTTGGTGATGGAGTCGAACACCTGAGGGAATCGGAAGGGATCATAGCCGTGGAAGTCTCCCTCTGTCAGCGACACAGCGATATTTTCAAAGGAGTTGAGTCCCCGCAGGCTGGAGCCGAAGGCCGCGCGCTTGATGCGCTCATAGAACGCCTCGTCCACGCCCTCCCGGCCCAATCGCTCCGCCTCGGCGCAGATGGCGTTCATAACGGCGGGCGCGTCCTTGGAATCGCCGCCGGCGTAAAGATAGGCAACGCCGGGCATCATCTCGTAGGCGCCCCCGAAGCTGGTGTTGATGAGGCCCTGGTCGTAAAGCCGCAGATACAACGGGCTGGAGTCTCCCAGCAAAATGTCGCAGGCCATCTCGCCGATAGCGGCCATTCTGAGATAGGACTCCCCGTCCTCCACAGGACGGCACTTGAAGCCCGTCAGGAACTGGGGGCAGGACACTTCCATGGTGAGGCTGGTACGCTTTTGCGCCACGGCCTCCCCCTCCTGCCCATAGTCCCGGGGGATCTTGGGCCCGCCCTCTTTGGGCAGCACCCGGCGGGCAAGCTCCACCACCCGGACCGGGTCCACGTTGCCCACCACGGTCAAGATCATGTTGGAGGGCGTATAGAAGGCCTTGTGGCAGTCGTACAGGGTCTTGGCGGTGATATGGGAGATGCTCTCCACCGTGCCGGCAATGGAGGTGCGGGCCGTGGAGGAGGCATAGAGAGACTGCATCATGCGGGTGTAGATCTGCCAGTCGGGGTTATCCTCGATCATGCGGATCTCCTGGCCGATGATGCCCTGCTCCTTGGCCACGCTCTCGTCCGTAAAATAAGGGATGGACACAAACGAGAGCAGGATCTCCAGATTTTCCGCGAAGTGGGTGGTGGAATCGAAATAGTAGCCGGTCAGGGCGTTGGAGGTAAAGGCGTTGGGCTCGGCGCCGTTTTGCGCCAGGCGCTGGAGGGCGTTGCCCTCCTTGGTGTCGAACATCTTGTGCTCCAGGTAGTGGGCAATGCCCGCGGGCGTATCCAGCCACTTCCCGTCCAACTGGAAGCGGGTATCCATGCCGCCGTAGCGGGTGGCAAAGAAGGCGTAGCTGCGGGCGTATTCGTCCTTGGGCACCACGCACACACGCAGCCCGTTGGGCAGCGTCTCCCGGAAAACGGACTCACCCAGGCGCTCATAGTAGGTCTTTTTCATTGGGCGTCCCCCTTTCCCTTCAGGAAGTACACGGTATCCAGCGTCACACGCTCCATGGCCTCCACCACACGGTCCACCGTGACGGCGCCAACCTGCTCGGCCAGGATCTCCGGCGTCTCGTCCTGGCCCGTGGCCGCCTGACCCAGATAGAAGTTCTCCAGCTTGCCCTGGGAATCTCCCATGGAGACGTAGGCGTTGCGCAGCACGCTGCGGGCGCTGTCCATCTCCCAGGGCTCCAGGTCGCCCCGCTGCACGGCCCGCAGCTGCAGCATGATCTCGTCATAGGCCTTCTGGTAATTTTCAAACTCGATGCCGGAGGAGACGGTGATGATGCCCTTTTGCCGGTGGTATACGGAGGAGGCGAAATAGCAAAGGGACAGCTTCTCCCGCACATTCAAAAAGAGCTTGGAGTTGCTGCTGCCGCCAAAGAGAGCATTGCCCACCAGCAGGGCGGGCACGTCGTCGCCGTTGCAGGAAAAGCCCATGCCCAGCTTCCCCTGGGTCACGTCCATAGCCTCTTCCACATAGCGGGGCTCTGCCGCCGCGGCGTGGGCCGTGGTGGGCACGCTTTCGCAGATGCCGTCCCTGGGCAGGGAGGAAAACGCCTGACGCAGCGCCGCCTCCACCCGCTCCAGCGACGCGCTGCCGCAGTAGATGAGCTCCAGGCAGCTGGTGGAGATCAGCTCCCCATACTGGGCATAGAGCTTCTGGGGCTGCAGGCGCTCGGCGTCCTTCTCCCGGCCCAGCCGGCTGATGCCGTAGGGCTCCCCGGCGCACATCTCCTCCAGCAGCCGGGCGTCGGCATAGTCCCGCTTGTCGTTGACCTGGCTGCGGATGGCGTCGATCAGATTGGCTTTCTCGCTTTCAAAATAGGCGGGCACGAACCGGCCATGGTGGGTCACCGGCTCGCAGATCAGCTGGCCCACCAGCTCCGCCACCGGCTCCAAAAGCTTCTCCCCGCCGGGGACGAAGCTGTCGTCAATAAAGCTGGCCACAAAGCCTACGCACTGGGTCTCCCCTTTTTTCCGAACAGTATAATCCACCCGGGCACCGTAGAGGTTATCCATCCGGGCGGACAAAGCCCCCAGGTCGGGATAGGAGACGGTGCCCCGCCGCAAAACCGCCGCCAGCAGCGCGTTGGCGGCCACGGTCTCCTGCCGCAGCGGCGTTACGAACTGGGCGGAGAGGAGGCTCGTCTTGAATTTTCGGGCCGGCAGGTACGTCAGGTGTACCCCCTCGGCCAGCTGTTTTGAAATGACTTGCAAGGTCTCAGCTCCTTTCCGTGGAATCATGCTTCCGCGAAAGCATTGCAATACACGGGTGATATTATAGTATAACTCGTCCCATAATTCAAATTCTTTCTTTTTGCGGCACAAAAAAGGACGGCCGCGGATCCGGCCGTCCTCTCCTTATTCCAATACCCGCAGCAGGTTCTCCCGGGCGATCCTCTCCCGCTCCCCGCGGCTCATGCCCAGCTTTTCCAGCTCCCAGAGCAGAGACTGCGCCCCCGCGGCGCTCTCCAGTCCCCGGGCGCCCTCGTTGCCCGGGCCCATGTACTGGCAAAAGTCGAAGCCGCAGCAAACATGCTCCACCCCCATGACCTCCGCCATATGGGCCGCGTGCAGGGCCAGCGTCTCCACGCTCCGGCTCTGCCGCTCCCGGTGGACGAAGGCGTAGTGGGCGTTGAGTCCCACCACGCCGCCTGTGTCCCGGATGGCACGCAGCTGGTCATCCGTCAGGTTCCGGGGCACGTCGCAAAGAGCGCGGCAGTTGGAGTGGGAGGCAATGACCACGCCGCCGGCCAGCCCTATCACGTCCCAGAAGCTCCGCTCGTTCAGGTGGGATACGTCCACCACCATGCCCGCCCGGCGCATGTTCTTCACTGCCTGCCGCCCCAGGGCCGTGAGGCCGTGGTCCGGGTCTCCGCCTGCACCGGCGGCCAGAGCGTTTTCCTCATTCCAGGTGAGCATGCCCATCCGGGCGCCGAAGGCGGCATAGCGGTCGATCCAGCCCAGGTCCTCCCCTGCCGCGGCCATGCCCTCCACACCCAAAAAGGCGTACCGCTTCCCGGCAGCGTGTGCCGCCCGGGCCTCCGCCGCCGTCCGCACCACCGCCAGCCAGGGGCACTGGGCAAACTCCGCCCGGGCGCAGTCCATCATCCGTTCCGTCCGCTCCGCCGCGGTGCGGCAGTCCGTCTCCTGCCAGAACGTCTCCCCGGGCGCCGATGTCCACAGCGAGAGCACCATGCCCTCCACGCCGCCCCGGCGAAGATCATCCAGGTGATGCCGCTCCAGCACGTGATCTTCGCCCCGGAGGCGGCACCGCGTCACATCATACAAAAGGTCGGAATGTCCGTCAAAGATCATGGGGTTCTCCTCTCACGCCCCCAGCAGTCCTCCCACCAGGATGCCAAGATAGGTGCCGATCACATAGCCGAAGGTGCCCACCAGCATCACCGGCCCAACCAAAGCGCTCCAGCCCTGGGAGATGGCCATGCCGGCGGCGGTGGTGGGCCCGCCGATGTTGGCGTTGGAGGCCAGGATGATGTCCTCCAGGTCAAAGTGCAGCAGCTTGCCGCCCACAAAGCAAAACAGCATGTTCACCACCACCATGATGGCCGTGAAGGCCAGCAGCAGCGGCGTCTTCTGCAAAATCTCCGCAATGGAGGCCGGTACGCCGATGACAAACAAGAACAGATAGATGAGGTAGGTGCCGATCTCCTGGGAGCCGCTGAGCTTTTCCACCTGGTGCTCGCCCCAGGTGGCGCAGGCCATGGACACGGTGGTGATCCACACGTACTCACTGCCGAAGAACGTGTTGAGCATATGCAGCGCCACGCCCGTGTCGGGGATGAGGGCGCTGAGGGCGCCGGCAATGAGCTTGGCGGCCCACACCACCGCGCCGGCATAGGCAAAGTTCATGGCGATGTCCTTCAGGGAGATGTCCTTGCGGCTCCAGTAGGCCGCCGCCTGGGTGCGGGCCTCCTGGCTCTCCCCCTCTTTTTCCACACGGTCGATGTGGGGATGTGTATAGCGCCGACGGAAAAAGCCCGTGCCGGCAATGACGATCAGGGCGAAGAAGTACAGGGCCATCAGCAGATTGTCCGCCACGGTGGCCGCCGCCTTGATCTCCCCCACGTCGAACTCCTGGGCCAGGGCCGCGAAGTTCACGCCGCCGCCGATGTAGGACCCGGTCATCATGGCCGCCACGCCCTCCAGACCCGGAATGTACGGATGCAGCAGGGCATAGGCGATGAACGCGCCGGCCACCGTCCCCGCCGAGCCGATGAGGAAGATCGCCAGCATGCGCCCCGTCTCCTTCCAAATGCGGCGCATGTTGCACTGGAGCAGTAAAAGCGGAATGCCCAGCGGCACCGCATAGTTCCAGATGATATCGTCATACAGGGGGCAGCTGGTGGGGATAATGGCCAGATTGGACGCCGCCAGGGCGATCAGAAGGGCGATGATGGCACCGGAGATCTTGGAGGCCCAGGTATAGCGCTGCTCCAGGTAAATGGCCAGGGCCACCGACGCTAAAAGCAGCGCCAGAAGGGACCAGGTATCCTCCGGTGCGATAAGCGTGGATCGCCCCAGAGTGCTTTGAAAAAGGTTCGTCAGCATAAGTCTATTCCGCTTCCTTCCTGTTTGACACACAATTTTCCACCAGTATAAGCGGTTTAGCCCCGCCGCGCAAGTCTGAGCAGAATTTTTCTCAGGAAAACGGAAAAATGTTTTGTTTTTTCCCTTGACTTTTTTCCCAAATTCCTGTAAACTATTTCGTGTTGTAAAGGCGAACAACTTTACAGAAAGGAAGCTGCTCATGAAAAATCAGACCTATCGCATGACGATGTTATACGATTTTTATGGGGAGCTTCTCACCGAGCGGCAAAAGGAGTTCTTCGACCTCTATTATAATGAGGACCTTTCCTTGGCGGAGATCGCGGAAAACGCAGGTATCTCCCGTCAGGGCGTCCGGGACGTGATCGTCCGGGCGGAGGGCATCATGCAGGAGGTGGAGGACAAGACGGGCCTCATCCGGCGCTTCGAGGCGCTGCGGCCCCATCTGGACGCCATCCAGTCCGCCGCCGAGGAGATCCAGACCATCAACTATCGTCTCTATGAGGACGCGCACCTTGGGGAGCTTGCCCAGCGCATCCAGACCGAGGCTGCCGCACTGAAGGAATGAGCCATGGCATTTGAAGGACTGACTGAAAAACTAAACGCCACATTCAAGCGCCTGCGGGGCAAGGGACGGCTGACGGAAAACGACGTCCGGGAGGCCATGCGCGAGGTGCGCCTGGCCCTGCTGGAGGCCGATGTAAGCTACAAGGTC
>CAUWEK010000074.1:0-9355 GCA_963557435.1 uncultured Dysosmobacter sp. | reverse complement strand
AGCACAGCCCTTGGAGAGGGGCTCTAATAACTACTACTCTATAATACAAGGAGAATGCGTATGAAAAAGAAGATCGCGTCGCTGCTGCTGACCCTGACACTGTGTCTTGGGCTGTATCCCGCCGCGCTGGCGGCGGAGCCGGAACCCGCGCTTTACTATGTGGAGGCCAGCCAGGACTATGTGGAGGTGAGCACCCAGACCGCGGTGGACGGCAAGGAATACCCGCTGTTCATCTATCCCGCCGGCACCACGTTCGCCTTTGGGGAGCAGAGCCAGGGGGTCTCTGCGCTGGTGCTCATGGTCTGGAAGTTCAGCACACTGGAGGCAGGGGCCAGCTTCTATGACCCGGATTTCACGACCGGCCCTGTGGAAAATAAGGTGTTCACGCCGGAGCCCGGTGTGGTCTACCTGCTGGAGGAGACCAACACCGTGGACTCGTTCCGGGACACCTATATCATGGTGCAAAGCGGCACTCCCGCCGAAACGCCTGCCGATGGCGGTGAGCAAGTCCCGGATGAGACGGCGGCCAATCCCTTTACCGACGTGCCGGAGAGCGCCTACTACTATGCGCCCGTGCAGTGGGCGGTGGCCCAGGGCATTACCGCCGGCCGGACGGAGACCACCTTCGCTCCCGGGGAGAACTGCACCCGGGCCAACATCGTCACCTTCCTGTGGCGCGCCGCCGGAAGCCCGGAGCCCACGCTGACGGAGCAGCAGTTCATGGATGTGTCGGACCCCGGCGCCTATTACTACAAGGCGGTCCAGTGGGCGGCGGAGATGGATATGTGGAGCTTCGGGACCTTTGCGCCCAATGATCCCTGTGACCGCCTGACCGCGGTGTACTTCCTGTGGCGTGCCGCCGGAAGCCCGGAGATGGAGGGCCAGCTGCCCTTCACCGACGTGCCCTTCGGGGACGGGGACGACAGCGGACAGCCCCTCTATCAGTACGCGGACCAGGCGGTGCTGTGGGCTGTGGAAAACGGCGTCACCACCGGCAAGACGGCGACCACCTTTGCGCCCAGTGAGATCTGCACCCGGGGGCACATTGTGACCTTCCTGTACCGCGCCGACAAAGCGGCCGCCGAGACGGCTTCCGCCTCCTGAGGTGCGCTTTCTCAAAAAATTACAGCGGCCGCCCATCCGGGCGGCCGCTCTTTTCATGCCTCTATGACATGAAAACAGGACGGACGCTCCAGCGTCCGTCCTGTTTGGGTTCAGGGAAGCGGCGAAGCTTACTTGATGCGCTCGCCGGCGGCCTCCTTGGCACGGATCTCCTTCATGGCGTCCTTGTGAGAGAGGTTCACGCGGCCCTTCTCGTCGATGTCGGTGACCTTCACCCACATCATGTCGCCGATCTTGCAGGCGTCCTCCACCTTCTCAATCCGGTGGTCGGCCAGCTTGGAGATGTGCACCAGGCCGTCCTTGCCGGGGGCCAGCTCCACGAAGGCGCCGAAGGTCATCAGCCGCACCACGCGGCCGTAGTACAGAGCGCCCACCTCAGGCACGAACACGATGTCGTCGATGCACTTCTTGGCGGCGTCGCAGGAGGCGGCGTCCACGCCGGAGATGAAGATGGAGCCGTCGTCGTTGATGTCGATCTTGGCGCCGGTGTCGGCCACGATCTTCTGGATGACCTTGCCGCCGGAGCCGATGACCTCGCGGATCTTGGAGGGATCGATGTGCATGGTGAGCATCTTGGGCGCGTACTTGGAAACTTCCTTGCGGGGCTCGGAGATGCAGGGCAACATGATCTGGTCCAAGATCTGGCAGCGGGCATCATAGGTGATGTCCAGAGCTTCCTTGATGATCTCCATGGTCAATCCGTCGTTCTTCAGGTCCATCTGGATGGCGGTGATGCCCTTCTTGGTGCCGCCCACCTTGAAGTCCATCTCGCCGTGGAAGTCCTCCACGCCCTGGATGTCGATGAAGGTGGTGAAGGAGCCGTCGTCGTCCTGGATCAGGCCGCAGGAAATGCCGGCCACGGGGGCCTTGATGGGCACGCCGGCGTCCATGAGGGCCAGGGTGGAGCCGCAGATGGAGCCCTGGGAGGTGGAGCCGTTGGAAGAGAGGACCTCGCTCACCACGCGGATGGCGTAGGGGAACTCCTCCACGGAGGGCAGCACGGGCAGCAGAGCACGCTCTGCCAGGGCGCCGTGGCCGATCTCACGCCGGCCGGGGGAGCGGGCGGGCTTGGCCTCGCCCACGGAGTAGCCGGGGAAGTTGTAGTGGTGCATATAGCGCTTCTCCGTCTCCTCCCAGATGGTGTCCAGCTTCTGGTTGGCGGAGAGGGTGTCCAGGGTGGCGACGGACAGCACCTGGGTCTGGCCGCGGGTGAACAGGCCGGAGCCGTGGGCCCGGGGCAGGATGCCCACCTCGGCGCTGAGGGGACGGATCTCGTTTTTGGCACGGCCGTCCACGCGGTGGCCTTCCAGCAGCCACTGCTTGACGATCTTCTTCTGGAACTTGTAGGTGAACTCCTCCAGGTACTTGTCCATGTCGGGGTACTGCTCCAGATACTTCTCGTGCCACTTTTCGATCATGGCGTTCCAGCGCTGCTCGCGGACGTTCTTGTCGTCGGTATCCATGGCGGCCTTGGCCTCGTCCATGAAGTTTGCCACGATGTCGTCGAACAGCTCCTGGTTGAAGTCGGCGTGGGGGTAGTCGAACTTGGGCTTGCCCACCTCGGCGACCATCTGATTGATGAGGGTGATGACCTTCTGGTTCTCCTCGTGGGCGGAGCGGATGGCCTCGAACATCACGTCGTTGGGCACCTCGTTGGCGCCTGCCTCGATCATGACCACCTTCTTGGCGGTGGAGACCACGGTCACGTCCAGATCGCTGACCTTGCGCTGCTCGCTGTCGGGGTTGAACACCAGCTTGCCGTTCACCAGGCCCACCTTCAAAGCGCCCACGGGGCCGTTCCAGGGAATGTCGGAAATGGCCAGGGCGGCGGAGGTGCCGATGAGGGCGGCGATCTCGGGAGAGCAGTCATGGTCCACGCTCATGACGGTGCACATGATGGAAACGTCATTGCGGAAATCGTAGGGGAACAAGGGACGGATGGGCCGGTCGATGACGCGGCTGGTCAGGATGCCCTTCTCACCGGGACGGCCCTCCCGGCGGTTGAAGGAGCCGGGGATGCGGCCCACGGCGTAGAGCTTTTCCTCAAAGTCCACGCTCAGGGGGAAGAAGTCGATGCCGTCCCGGGGACGGGGAGCGGCGGTGGCGCAGCAGAGCACGCGGGTGTCGCCGTAGCCCACCATGACGGCGGCGTTTGCAAGCTCAGCAAGCTTGCCCACTTCCATGGTCAGGGGACGGCCGGCCAGCTCCATCTCGTACTTGTGGTAGCCGGGGAACTGTCTCTTGGTGATGATGGTTGACATAATATTCTCCTTTTCATTTGAATTGGACCACAAGAGCCAACCATTTAGCACTTGAAACAGCGTCCCGGAAGGGGGAGCCAGGGCGTTTTTTCAACTGCTAAAGGCTTGAGAGGCTCTCGTGGCGCGGGGTGGAAAATGTGAAAGAAGGGTGGTGCAGAAGTCTACACCACCCTGTTTCAAACTTACTTACGGATACCCAGCTTGGCGATCAGGGCGCGGTAACGCTCGATGTCCTTCTTCTGCAGGTAGTCCAGCAGGCTGCGGCGCTTACCGACCATCTTCAAAAGGCCACGGTTGGAGTGCTTGTCCTGGGGGTTCATGCGCATGTGCTCGGTGAGCACGTTGATGCGCTCGGTCAGGATCGCGATCTGGACCTCGGGAGAGCCGGTGTCCGTGGGATGGGTGCGGTTGGCGTCGATGATAGCGGTCTTCTGTTCTTTACGAAGCATGGTAAAATCCACCTTTCAAAATATTCCCCACGATACTGCGTTTTGGGCCGGTGAAAGTCCGCAAAACGAAGCGCCGGGGCATGATACGCCTAAGGCGGCGTTCTCTGTGAATATAGCACAGAGGGCGGCGGTTGTAAAGAGGAAAGTGACACTTTTTCAAAGGTTTTTGCTTCCGGGCCGGGTTTTCCGGGAAAAGGGGATTGACAAGCGGGCGCGGCGGGCGTATCCTAACTGTACTAGAACAGTTAATACAGTTATCATGCGGCGGGGAACCGGCCGCAGAAGGGAGGGTGAGAAGATGATCAGCCTGAACTATCGGGATTCCCGACCCATCTACGAGCAGATCAAGGACGGACTGCGCAAGCTGATCGTCACCGGCGGCCTGGGGCCGGACGAGAAGCTGCCGTCGGTGCGGGCGCTGGCGGCGCAGCTTGCCATCAACCCCAATACCATCCAGCGGGCCTATAACGAGCTGGAGGGCGAGGGCTATATTTACTCCATCCCGGGCAAGGGCAGTTTTGCCTCTGCGGGGGTCGGCGGGGACGACGGCCGCCGCCAGGAGCTGGAGCGGCAGCTGCGGGAGCTGCTGGCGGAACTGAAATATCTGGGCGTTACGGCGGAGGAGCTGGGGACGCTGGTAAAGGAGGCGTACGGAACATGATCGAAGTGAAGGAGCTTGTCAAGCGGTTTGACGGCTTTGCGGCATTGGACGGGGCCACGCTCTCCATCCCCACCGGCAGCGTGTACGGCCTGGTGGGGCCCAACGGCGCGGGAAAATCCACCCTCATCCGCCACCTGACGGGCATTTACCGCCAGGACGGGGGCACCATCTCCGTGGGCGGGGAGGACATCTGGGAAAACGCGGCCCTTAAGGCCCGCATGGCGGCCATCCCCGATGACTGGTACTATTTCCTCCAGGCCACCGTCCGGGATATGATGCGCTTTTACCGGGGATTTTATCCCAATTTCAATATGGAGCGGTACGAAAAGCTCAAAGAAGTGTTCTCCATTGACGAAAAGCGCGTGATTCGCCGCCTGAGCAAGGGCATGCAAAAGCAGGTGGCCTTCTGGCTGGCCCTTTGCTGCATGCCGGACTACCTCATTTTGGATGAGCCGGTGGACGGGCTGGACCCGGTCATGCGGCGGCAGGTGTGGTCGCTGGTCATGGGCGACGTGGCCGAGCGGGGCACCACGGTGCTGGTCAGCTCTCACAACCTGCGGGAGCTGGAGGATGTGTGTGACCACGTGGGCATCATGGACCACGGAAAGGTACTGCTGGAGCGGTCGCTGGTGCAGCTGCAGGACAACATGGTCAAGCTGCAGGTGGTGTTCCGGGACGGGATGGATACGGTGCCGCCGGAGCTTCCGGTACTGCACACCTCCCGGGTGGGCCGGGTGCATACGCTCATCATGCGCATGAACGCCCAGGAGGCCACGGAGCGGCTCATGGCCTACCAGCCCATGCTGGTGGACGCGGTGCCGCTGACGCTGGAGGAGATCTTCATTTACGAGTTGGGAGGTGCGGATTATGCAGTCAAGGACATCGTGCTTTAACGGCACCCTCTTTCGCAAGAACCTGAGCCGGTTCTGGCCGCTGTGGGGCCTTGCGTCCTTTGTAGGGGCCCTGTTCCCCCTGGCGCTTTTCCTGCAGCAGGTGCGTGAGCACACCCGGATCCATCCCCTGGAGATGACGGGCGTCTATTACTCGGCCGTGTCCTGGGTGCTGCCGGCCCTGACTCTTTGCTACGCGGTGCTGTGCGCCATGACTGTGTGGAGCTACCTCTACAATGCCCGCAGCGTGAGCCTCATGCACACGCTGCCCATCCAGCGCCGGGGGGTGTTTTTCACCAACTTCCTCTCGGGCATGGCCATGATGCTCATCCCTTACGCCGTCACCGGTGTGCTGTGCATCCTGGTGAGCCTGTACGCCCATGCCTTTGACCCGGTAGGCCTGGGCATCACCGTCCTGGCGGTGGCGGGGGAGAGCTTTTTCTACTTTGCCAGTGCCACGTTCGTGGCCTTTGTCACCGGCAACATCTTCGCCCTGCCGGCCCTTTACTTCCTGCTGCATTTTCTGGCAGTGCTGGCGGACTTTCTGGTGTCCTCCTTCGCCCAGGGCTTTTTGTTCGGCTTCAACTCCTCCTACACGGGGGTGGTGGAGTTCCTCAGCCCCACGGTGTACCTGACCCATCACCTGGATGTGAACTGGACCTATGTGGAGACCATGACCGAAAACGGCTATGCCGGTCGGGTAGCCTCCTGCGTGACGCTGGAAAACGGCTGGCTCATCGCCGTCTACGCCCTGGTGGGCGCGGTGCTGACGGCTCTGGCCTACGGCGCTTACCGCCGCCGCCACAGCGAGTCCGCCGGAGATGTGATGGCCGTGCGGTGGCTGCGGCCCGTGTTCCGCTGGGGCATCACGGTGCTCTCCGGCACCCTGGGCGGCTTGCTGCTCTATGAGCTGTTCTGGCGCAGCTTCCAGTACAGCCCCACCTACGAAGCCCTGCCCATGACCGTGTGTGTGGCGGTGGCCGGGATCATCGGCTACTACGCCGCGTCCATGCTGCTGGCCAAGTCCCTGCGGGTGTTCCAGGGCAGCTGGAAATCTCTTCTGGCGGTGGTGGTGCTCTCCGCCGCCTTCTGCGCCGCGCTGCACTTCGACGTTCTGGGCATCGAGTCCCGGATGCCGTCGGCGGATCAGCTCCAATATGTGGAGCTGCGGGTGGATGGCAATACCTACACCCTCTATCCCGGCCAGGACGACGCCCTCATCCGGCAGGTGCAGGACCTGCACCGGGCCATCGTGGCGGACGAGGCGTATATCCGGGAAATGGATTCCGACGGGCCCTGGCCCGAGGAAGAGGGCAATGTCAGCTACGGAAATCCCCTGCGATTGGTCTATGTCCTGCGCACCGGCGTCACGGTGGAGCGGTTCTACTCTCTGACCATCACCCGGGACCGGCTGGCCCAGAGCGGCACCTATGACGCCCTGCTGGACGCCCTGGTGCAAAGCGAGACCATGAAGCAAAAGCGGCTGCACCTGGGTGACGACAGATTCACGCCTGACGGCGGCAGCATCTATGTGGAAAATCGAGGCGAGGGCTACGATCTGGGCAGCCGGGAGGCACAGGCCATTTTGAACGCCGTGGCCCAGGACGCCGCTGTGGGCGCCTGGGGCGATCCCGACTGGTTCAGCAGCAATGACGGCGGAGATTACGCCCTGAATCTGGACCTGAGCTTCACCTGCCGGGAGAAGGACAACACCTATACCGACTGGATCACCATCACGGTGCGCCCGTCCATGACCTACACCACCGCCTGCTTGAAGAAACTGGGCCTGGTGACGGAGCAGGACCTGGTGACGTGGGCCCAGATGGACCCGGAGCGGTATGAAGAATACGAAGCGGCCCAGGCCGGGATCTCCGGTACGGCCCAGGTCATTTACCCGGAGGAGACCGTGGAGGCGCTGCCCTCCGCCGAGCCGGGGACCACTGCCGCGGTTACCGGTCTGGTGGTGCTGAACGCATGAACGAGGTACAGACCTGTTCCCACCGCCGTCGCCGCCGCCGTGCGCGCCGTCCCCTGTGGCCGGCGGCTCTGGCGGCCATAGCGGTGCTGGCCGCGGTGGTGTGGCTTATGAACCGGGGACTTCCCGGTGAGGACGTGGCCCTGCCGGACTATGTGGAGCGGGATTACCTGACGGTCAATCCCTATTCCCGGCCGGGCACGCCTCTGGAGGACATCAACGGCGTGGTCATCCACTATGTGGGCAATCCCGGCACCACCGCCCAGGCCAACCGCAATTACTTCGAGTCCCTCTCCGCCGGCACGGACGAGGTGTATGCCTCCAGCCACTTCATCGTGGGGCTGGAGGGGGAAGTCATCGCCTGCGTGCCCTTGACGGAGGTGGCTTACGCCTCCAACAGCCGCAACGACGACACCGTGTCCATCGAGGTGTGCCACCCGGACGAGACGGGGGAGTTTTCCCAGGTGACCTATGACCGGGCCGTGGAGCTGACGGCCTGGCTTTGCAAGGAGTTCCACCTGGACCCGGCCGAGGACGTCATCCGCCATTACGACGTGACGGGCAAGCTCTGCCCCCTTTACTATGTGGAGCACCCGGAGGCGTGGGACGCCTTTTTGCAGGATGTGGCGGCGGCAGTGGAGGAGCTTTAAAGGCCGGAAAAAATTTTTTTCGGAAAAGTGAAACAAAACGGCATCGTAAATCGTCTTATCAGTAAAAGCCCCGCAATGCCGGGGCAGAATCGGGAGGGGGCCTTCCAAATGGAGCAAACGCGAGTTGTGGATAATCTCTGGAGAATCTGGGTGGATACCAAGCGCCGCATCGTCTCTTTTCACGAGGAGGAGGGCTGTCAGATGCTGGAGTTCCACAGCCACGAGATGTTTTTGAGCTGTGTGGACCAGTACTCCGGAAAGCAGTACCGCTATCAGTAAAAAAAACGGAAAAGGGCGCCAAACGGCGCCCTTTTTTTCCCCAAAACGGTTGACAAACCGGCGGAACGTGATATCATAAGCAAGGAATTGCATAGTTTGGCGAGGATAAGGACGAGTACCCCTTTTTCCACCGTGCAGAGAGCCGCCGTTTGGTGCAAGGCGGTCGGGCGGGGAGGGCGAACATCACCTTGGAGCCTCCTGCTGAAAGACGACGCGATTGAAGGATTCTATCCGGTTTGAACACCGAAGGCTGGTCAAATCGGATCGCGCGGCACGCGCGTAGAATTCTCCATCAGGCGCGCCGCCGCGCCATGGGCACGGCGGCACTTTCTGAACATTGCTGTTCAGAAAGATTGCGCGTGAGTAGGACAGGACGCGTGATGCCCGTTAACGCATCGGCCCGTGACGGCGGGCTGTGAGGGGCCGCTTCCCGTAAGGGGACGGCAAGAAGAGTGGTACCGCAGAGTGTTTTTCCACACCCTGTCTCTTTTTAAGAGGCAGGGTGTTTTTATTTTGCCTGAACAAATTTGTGGATATAAAGGAGAAGCGGATATGGATTACAACAAGACCATCAATCTGCCAAAGACGGACTTCCCCATGCGGGCGGGCCTGCCCAAGCGGGAGCCGGAGATGCTGAGGCGCTGGAAGGACCAGGACGTCTATCATGAGATGCTCAAAAAGAACGAGGGCAAGCCCCTCTTTAACCTCCACGACGGCCCTCCGTTCTCCAACGGCGCGCTGCACATGGGCCACGCCCTCAACAAGGCCATCAAGGACTTCATCACCCGTTCCTACGCCATGCGGGGCTACTACACCCCCTATATCCCCGGCTGGGACAACCACGGCATGCCCATCGAGTCCGCCATCATCAAGCAGAACAAGCTCAACCGCAAGGAGATGAGCGTGCCCGACTTCCGCTCCGCCTGCCAGGAGTTCGCCCAGCACTATATGGACGTGCAGAGCGAGGGCTTCCAGCGCATGGGCGTCCTGGGCGACTGGGAGCACCCCTACGCCACCATGAACCCCGGCTTTGAGGCCGAGGAGGTCAAGGTCTTCGGCGAGATGTAC
>CAUWEK010000073.1:0-9397 GCA_963557435.1 uncultured Dysosmobacter sp. | reverse complement strand
CTTGATGCCCAGCCGGTGCAGTGCCTCGGGGATGAGCTGATAGCCGGTGCCGTGGAAGGGGGTATAGACCAGCTTGAAGCTGTCGGCCACCCTGGCCACGGTCTCGGGATCGTTCACCTGGGCCATGACGTTGGAGAGGAACTTCTCGTCGGTCTCGGCACCCAGCACCTCGATGATGCCCTGGGAGACGGCCTCGTCATAGGGCATGGTCTTGATGTCGTTGAAAATGTCCAGCTCCTCCAGCCGCTTGGCGATGGCGTCGGCGTGGCGGGGGGGCAGCTGGGCACCGTCCTCCCAGTAGACCTTATAGCCGTTGTACTCCTTGGGGTTGTGGCTGGCGGTGACGTTGATGCCCGCCTGGCAGTGGTACTCCCGCACGGCGAAGCTCAGCTCCGGGGTGGGGCGCAGGGCCTCGAAAATGCGCACATGGATGCCGTTGGCGGCGCAGACCTCCGCGGCGGCACGGGCAAACTCCATGGAGTGGTTGCGGCAGTCCATGCAGATGGCCACGCCACGGTCCTTGCCCGCCTGGCCCTCGGCGCAGATCACGTCGGCAAAGCCCTGAGTGGCCCAGCGGATGACGTGGATGTTCATATTGTGCAGTCCGGTGTACATGGTGCCCCGCAGTCCGGCGGTGCCGAACTCCAGAGGACCGTAGAAACGGGACTCGATCTCCTTGGGATCGCTGCGGATGGCTTCCAGCTCCGCGTGCTCTTCCGGGGACAGGGCGGGGCTTGCCAGCCACTTTTCATATTCTTTCATGAAATCCATACACTGTTCCTCCTGTTGATTGATGATACACTGCGTGGTGCAGAGAATGCGCGGTTTGATGTTCAGGGCAGGTCGGATTCTTCCTCTTCCGGCGTGCCTGCGGCCAGCACGGCCTGGGCCTCCTCCAGCCGGGACCGGGGCACATAAATGTCCACGCCCAATCCGGCAAAGCCCAGGAGCACCTTGCCCTGGGTGCCTGCCTTGAAGGCGGGGATGCCGCAGCTTTCCAGAAGGGAGAGGGTGATGTCCGCCATGCTGTCCAGCTCCCACTGGACGGACAGCTTCTCCGCCTCTTCCCGGTTGCCCTGTTCATCCACGGGCCAGGTATCGGGAATGTTCCGGGCCCGGGCCCAGAAATCTTTCTCCATAGAAACGACCACCTTTACTTATGGTATTTGGTTCCTGCGTTGATCTGATAAGCCCGGTAGATCTGCTCGAGCAGCATGACCCGGGCCAGGTGATGGGGAAATGTCATGGGGGACATGGAAAGCCGCAGGTCCGCCTGGGCCTTGAGGGACTCGTCCAGTCCCACGCTGCCGCCGATGAGAAACACCAGGCTGGACTCCCCGCCTACGGCGAAGCGGGCCATACGCTCGGCAAGCTGGGGAGAGGAGAGGGTCTTCCCCTCAATGCACATGGCGATGACGGCGGCGCCTTTGGGGATCTTGGCGCGGATAAGCGCGGCCTCCGCCTCCAGGGCCTGGCGGATCTGGGCGGGGGAGGGATCGTCGGGCAGGCGGCTCTCCGGCAGCTCCGTGATGTCCAGAGAGCAAAAGCGGCCAAGCCGCTTGGCGTATTCCGCGGTGGCCTCCATATAGAACCGCTCTTTCAGCTTGCCCACGCACAAAAGGGTTACTTTCTGCATGCTGCCCTCCCACTGGGCACATAGGCCCGGCTCAAATGGTCCCGGGGCGCCACGGACAAAATCCCCTCGTCCAGCCCGGCGGCGGAAAAGGCACGGCAGGCGGCGCCAAGCGCCATGGCGGGGGTGTTGTTCTCCCGGCTCAGATGGGCCAGAATGATCTCCGAGGCGCCGGCTTGGGCCAGTGTCACGGCAAAGCGGGCGGAATCCTCATTGCTCAGATGTCCGCCGCTGCCTAAGATACGCTCCTTTAAATAATAAGGATAGGGGCCGGAGCAAAGTGTCTCCACGTCGTGGTTGGCCTCCAGCACCGCCAGCTCCACGCCGGGGAGGATCTCCTGGGCGGCGGGCGTCACATAGCCGGTGTCCGTCATGAGGCCCACGGCGGTATCGGGGGTATCGATCCGGTAGCCGCAGGCACCGGGGGCGTCGTGGGCGGTGGGGAAGGGGGTGATGCGGCAATCTCCCAGGGAGAATTGTCCTCCGGCGGGGAAGACGCGGATGCAGTCGGCAAAGGCGGGGAGCCTGCCAGCAAGATCGGCAGCGGCCTCCCGGCTGGCCACCACCGGCAGCCGGCGCTTTTTCAAAAGTGTTGCCAGGCCGGCGATGTGGTCGGTGTGGGTATGGGTGATGAGGATGGCCGTCAGGTCCTCCAGAGTGAGGCCGATTTCCCGCAGGGCCAGGGTGATGCGGCGGCAGGAGATGCCGGCGTCCAGCAGCAGATGGGTCCGGCCGCAGCTTAAAACCAGCGCGTTGCCGGAGGAACCGCTGGAGAGGGTATGTACGGTGGTCAAAAAAAGTACCTCGCTTCCAAAGAATGAAAAAAACGTCCGCAAGGGAGGCGGTCGACCGAAAGTCGACATCCTCCATCGCGGACGTACGGGGTCATCAGCCGATATGGGCTTCCAGCTCCTCGGATTCTCCGGGCTCTTCCACAGAGCGGATGTCCGCACCCAGGCGGCGCAGCTTGGCCACGATGTCCTCGTAGCCCCGCTCGATATATTGCACGCAGCTGATCTCGCTTTCGCCGTGGGCAGCCAGAGCCGCAATGACCAGCGCGGCGCCGGCCCGCAGGTCGCAGGCCTGGATGGGGGCGCCGGTCAGATGGTCCACGCCCTCCACCACGGCGGTCTTTTCGTCCACCTGGATGTTGGCGCCCATGCGCTTGAGTTCATCCACATAGCGATAGCGGTTGTTCCATACACTCTCGGTCACAAGAGACGTTCCCTCCGCCAGAGAGAGCACGGCGGTGACCTGAGGCTGCATGTCCGTGGGGAAGCCGGGATAGGGCATGGTCTTGACGTTGGTCTTCTGCAGCTTTCCCGTGCGGCGGACCAGGAGTGTGTCTTCGTGCTCTTCTACTTCCACGCCCATTTCCACCAGCTTGGCGGTGATGCAGTCCATATGCTTGGGAATGATATTCTTGACGAGTACCTGCCCGCCCGTGGCGGCCACGGCGGCCATGTAGGTGCCGGCCTCGATCTGATCGGGGATGATGGCGTAGCTGCCGCCGGTGAGGCGCTCCACGCCGCGGATCTTGATGGTGTCGGTTCCGGCACCGCGGATGTTGGCGCCCATGGAGTTGAGGAAGTTGGCCAGGTCCACGATATGGGGTTCCTTGGCGGCGTTTTCAATGACCGTGTCGCCCTGGGCCATGACGGCAGCCATCATGATGTTCATGGTAGCGCCCACGGACACCACGTCCAGATAGACGTGGGCACCCTTGAGGTGGCCGGTCTCCGTGGAGGCGTGGATAAAGCCGCCCTCCACCACCACCTTGGCGCCCAGGGTGGTGAAGCCCTTGACGTGCTGGTCGATGGGGCGGACGCCGAAGTTGCAGCCGCCGGGCATGGCGACCTCCGCCTGGCCGAAGCGGCCCAGCAGCGCGCCGATGAGATAATAGGAGGCGCGGATCTTGCGGGCCAGCTCATAGCTGGTGCGGGTGGAGCGGATGTGGCTGCAATTGATCTCCACGGTGTGGCGGTTGATGGAGCGGATGGAAGCGCCCAGCTGCTCCAGGATCTTCAGGCACAGCGTCACATCGGAGATCTGGGGGATGTTTTCGATCCGGCAGGTGCCGTCCACCATCAGGGCGGCGGGAATAATAGCAACGGCGGCGTTTTTTGCGCCGCTGATCTCAACTTCACCAAACAGGGGCTTTCCGCCCTGTACAATATATTTTGTCAAAGTATTTACCCTCTCTTCAAGGCACATTCTTTTGTGGCGGCAATGCCGTCCGCCTCTGCGGACAGTTTGCCCGGCCGGTGCCGCTTCATACCCGCGAAAAGACCGCGGGCCGGGAAAATTTCATCCGGGGAAACTCACACAGCGATACTATATCATATCCTCTGTGGAAATGCAAACCATTCCTGCGTTGTTTCCATAATTAGTTCAAAAATAGCATAAACCGCACGGACGGGCTATTTGCGGGTCACTGCTCCGGTTTCACAGTTGACATAATATATACCGAAATCTGTGTCGATCAGCCAGGTGGGAATGAGGGTGGTGGAAGAGGCGGAGGTGCTTTGTGCCTGATAGCAGGCAGTGACGGAGGTGATCTGAGAGACCACGGCGCCGCTTTCCAGGTGGGTGTTCAAAAAGGCGGTGAGTGCCGACACGGCGGAGAGAAGATCACTGTCGGAGGAAGCGCCGGAAGAGACAGACGGCAAAAACATACCGCTGACGGTCAGTACGCTGCCCTGAACGGAAAAGGAGATGGTGCAGTTGGAGACCGGATAGCCGTCAAAGCTGCGGACCGCGGTGGCGGAAAAGGGGTCTTCCTCCTGGATGGTCATGTCCTCGTACTGGAACTGGCTGCAAAATTTGCGGCAAAGGCGCTCCACATTGGTGTCCTCCTGGAGCAAGATGGCAGCGTCAAAGGCACCGCCGGAGCTGAACACCGCGGCGCCGGCGCTGCTTTCATAGGAGTAGATCACGCCGCTTTGGCTGGAGTGGCTCATGCCCTTGCCCAGCAGGAAGGACGCCATCTGGCGCTCCTGCTCCACATCCCGGTTCAGCGAGATGCTGCCCGGCGGGGCGTCAAAGGTGACGGCGTCTTCGGAGAGGGCGATGTTGTTGGCATCAAAGAGCGCGGTCAGCTGGGTCACGGTCTGACGGCGGCTGTCCAGCCGGGCGGCCTGCCGGTTGAGCAGGGAGCCCAGCAAAAAAAGGTTCAGCAGCGCCAGGATCAGTATGATGATGTTTTTCAGCCGGGCACTTTGCATGGGGGATTCCTTTCTGCGGCTGCTGCCGCCGGGTCATTCCGAAAGCCAGGTGAGCTCACAGGTGCTGCCTCCGTCATCCACATAGGCAAGGGAAAGATCTTTGCCCGGCTCCAGGGCGGCGATGGCGGCTGCCTGCCGGAGGGGGAGCGGAGAGGCGCTGTCGCCGGAGAGCGCATAGCTGCGCAGCGTGACGGAAAGGGAGGTGACGGCAGAGCCCTGCAGCCGGATCTCGGCAGCGGGCGCGTCATCCAGAAAACGGACGGGCGTACCGTCCACGTGAAAGCCGAAACGAAGCACGGTGGTGTCTCCGGATTGGGTGACCTGGGACAAATACGGAACGGCGCTGCCCAGATGGCCGCTGATCACTGTCTGCAAAAGCTCCCAGGCTCCCTGCACAGCCTCGTCCAAGGTGGGGGAGTCGCTGTCTGCGATGAACAAGGAGCTGCGGGCGCCGCTTTGATAGCGCAGCTGCCCGTCGGCGGAGATACGGAGCGTCTGATCTCCTTCCATGACCACCTCGGTGCCGTTGGACTCGGTGTAGCGGGTGTTGGCATAGGGGTTGAACCCCAGAGCGGACAGGAGGGAGGACGTGTCGTCCTCGCGGGCCGAGACGTTCAGCGTTTGGAACTGGGGCATGGGGGAGACGAACAGGGAGCAGGGGCTGATGTCCTCAAAAACGGGATCGGACTGGACCAGATCGAAGGCGAAGGCGGCGTTGCCCAGCTCGTAGCTGCTGATCACATCCTGGAGCCGGGAGGATTTGACACCTGTCTCGCACCGCAAAAAGGAGTCTGCACCGTCCCAGATCAGCAGGGATACCGTGCTGTCCAGCTCGGAGATGACCACATATCTGGCGAGGACGCCGGAGTCGTCAGAGCTTCCCTGCAGCCCCACCAGCATGGACAGCACGGAAAGGGGGAGCGGCTGCAAAAAGTCATAATATACACTGGCGCGGGAGAGCGCGGAGAGGAAGTCCGTCTGCGTGCAGGGAGAAAAGGACTGCCTTGACCCCAGGGCCTCGCTGAGTAAAGGCGCCAGCAGGCGGCCGAAGCGGTCGGCGTCGGCAGTGGAAAGCGCGATGTCGCCATAGCGGCCGTAGGTGCCGGAAACAACGATCTGCACCGGAGCGGAGAGCGCCGCGACGGTTTCCTGAGAGGGAGATTCGGTGCCTGCGGTCCCCGATTGGAAAAAGCTGCCCACAAAGCCGTCGTCCGGCAGGAGCATATAGCTTTGGGTCTGGATAAAAAGCAGCACCGCGGAGACGGAAAGAAGCGTGATGGCGATGTTTTGCAGTACATCCCGCCGGTTGGCGTGGCTTCGGCGCACGGGGAGCACCTCCTTTCAGGAAAGTCGGCCATGCCTCAGACAGAGGCGGGGCCGGCGATGGGCAGAGTGAGTCGGATGGTGGTGCCGGGGCCCTCGTGAGGGGCCAGGGCAATGGTGCCGTTGTGGCGCAGCACCAGCTCCCGGGCGATGGAGAGGCCCAGGCCTGTGCCGCCGGACTCCCGGGAGCGGGCCTTGTCCACCCGGTAGAACCGGTCGAAAATCCGGTCCCGGTCTTTTTCCGGGATGCCGATGCCGTCATCCCAGACCTCCATCCATACGTCGTTTTCCGTAGAGCCGGCGCTGATGCGGATGTGGCCGCCGTCGGGCGTATACTTGATGGCGTTGCCGATGACGTTCATCATGACCTGCTCCAGCCGGCTGCGGTCGCCCACGATGAGCGGCAGATCCTCCAAAGAGCCGCAGGTGAGCTCGTGGCCGTGGTTCTTGGCGGCCAGGGCGTTGGCCCGGACCACGCTTCCAATGGCCTCGGCAAAGGAGAAGCGGGAGAGGATCAGCTCCGTGTGGCCGGAGTCCAGCCGGGAGAGGGTCAGAAGGTCCTGAACGATGTTGGTCATGCGGTCGGTTTCCGTAATGATGATATCCAGAAAGCTGCGGGCGGTCTCGTGGGGGATGTCGCCCTCCTCCGCGTCACGGAGGGTCTCGGCGTAGCTGCGGACGTTGGTCAGCGGTGTGCGCAGCTCATGGGAGACGTTGGCCACGAACTCCTTGCGGCGCTCCTCGTTGCGGTGCTGCTCCGTCACGTCGTGCAGCACGATCAAAACGCCGCCCCGGGCCTGGTCGGAAAAGGGGGCCAGGTACAGCTCCAGCGTCCGCTCTCCCACCAGCATCTCGCCTTCGGCGTAGTTGGGCCGCTGGAGGGCCAGCATCTCGTCAAAGGGATAGACCGAGCCGAACAGCTCATCGTAGGTGCAGCGGTCGTCCAGATTCCGGTGGAGCATGGTGTTGGCGGCGGGGTTGCAGTGGATGAGCCTGCCCTCGTGGTTGAAGGCCACTACGCCGTCGGTCATATGGAGGAAGAGGGTGTCCAGCTTGTCCCGTTCGTTTTCAACGGCGGCCAGAGTCTCCTGCAGAATGCCGGACATTTCGTTGAATGTACCTGTGAGGATGCCGATCTCATCGGAGGATTCCACCGGCAGTTCGCTGTCAAAGTGTCCGGCGGCCACCCGCTCGGCGCCGGCGGTGAGCTTTTCGATGGGGCCCACCATGGTCTTGGAGAGCAGGAAGCTCAAAAGCACGGAAATGAGCAATCCGATGACCAGGGCCTGGAAGATGATGGTGAACAGCTGGGCGTTGAGCTCGGAGACGGTGTCCTTGTTGTCCAGAATGTAGATGATGAAGGCGTTGTCCCCGGCCAGGATGGGGATGGCCACATCCATGTAGTCGGCGGTGATGTCGCTCTCGTCGCCCACCAGGGTGGCGTCACCGCGGGCCACGGCGTTGCGGGCGGTGAGCAGGTTGGCGGTCTGCTGGCGGGGCAGGCTGTCCTCTCCCGCCGAGCCGCTCAAAAATGCACCGGTCCGGCCGTCGAGAATGAAGTAATTGCGGCTGCGGTAGTCGATGCCCAGCTCGCCGGCACTGATTTTCAGGATCTCCTGGAGCCGCTGTGCTCCGTCCTCCTGTGCAGCTTCACTGCGCAGGGTGGATACGAATTCCTGCTGGTCTTCCCCGAACACATCGGCGATCTGTTCATAAAAGGTGTTGATATAAAAGCTGGAAACGCTGGTGGTCAAAAATGCGCCCACCACCGCCATCAGCGACGTGATCAGCAACAGCAAGATCAGCATCAGCTTCATGTGCAGGCTGCGGAACACCGGCGGCACCTCCTCTCATTGGCGTGGGATCACACGGAGAAATAGTAGCCCGCGCCGCGGCGGGTGAGGATATAGGCGGGATTGGCGGGATCTGCCTCGATTTTTTCCCGCAGGCGGCGGACGGTCACGTCCACCGTACGCACATCGTCGCCCACATAGCCGTAGTTCCAGACCTGCTCCATCAGGGCGATGCGGGAGTAGACCTTGTTGGGGTGGCTTGCCAGGAAGGTCAAAAGCTCATACTCCCGCTGGGTAAGATCAATGGCCTTGCCGGCGCGGAATACCTGGTGGCTGTCCGTGTTGATGGCAAGATCACCGGCCACGGGCATGGCGCTGGCGGCAGCGGAAGCGGCGGCGGGGGCGGCCATGGCAGTGCGGCGGATGTTGGCGCCCACCCGGGCGATGAGCTCCCGCATGGAAAAGGGCTTGGTGATATAGTCATCGGCGCCGATCTCCAATCCCAGCACCTTGTCCGCCTCCTCCTCCCGGGCGGTGAGGATGATGACGGGCACATTGCTGCCCTGGGCACGCAGGGTCCGGCACACGTCAAAGCCGTTCATCTGGGGCAGCATCACATCCAGCAAAATGAGGTCTGGATTTTCGGAGACGGCTTTGTCCAGCCCGTCTTTGCCGTCATAGGCCTCCAGGGTGCGGTAGCCCTCCCGCTGGAGGTTGAAGCGCAGGATGTCCACGATGTTTTTCTCGTCCTCCACGATGAGGACTGTTTTTTGCGTGTTCATAGGGACCTCCAAGTTTTTTTGTTGAGAGATTGCAAATCAAAGATTCAAAAGGATCTTGGCCTTGAGCACGGCGGCGATGGTTTTGGCGTCCTCGATCTCGCCGCTCATGCAGCGGTGGACCATCTCGTCGAAGGGGATGCGTTCCACATTCAAAAATTCGCCCGGATCCAGCTTCTGCTGCTCCATGTGCAGCCCCCGGGCCAAAAACAGGTGCAGCACCTCGCTGTAACAGCCGGGGGCGGGCACGATGTGCCCCAGGGGCAGGAACGTGTCCGGCACGGCGCCGGTCTCCTCCTTCAGTTCCCGCAGCGCGCCGGTCACCGGGTCCTCGCCCGGATCCAGCTTGCCGGCGGGGATCTCCAGCATGGTCCGGCCGAACACATAGCGGTATTGGGTCACGGTCAAAACGTTGTTGCGCTCGTCCAAAGGCAGCACGGCCACGCCGTCCACATGCTCCACCACTTCCCGGCTTGCGGTGGCCCCGTCCGGCAGGCGGACCGTGTCTGTGTGGACGGAGAAGAGGGGGCCGCTGTACTGTTCTTTCCGGCTGAGGGTCTGCTCAGTCAGATCTGCAAATTGATTCATAATCGTTACACCTCGTATACTTTGCTCTCCCACAGGGCAGGATGGACGAAAGCGCCG
>CAUWEK010000072.1:0-9402 GCA_963557435.1 uncultured Dysosmobacter sp. | reverse complement strand
GGGCCTTGATGGGGCAGGTGTAGATCTCCTTGCCGTCATAGACCAGCACCTCGGAGTTGTGGGTGATGAGTACCTCCTTGGCGCCCCAGTCATAGAGCATCCGGGCCGCCTGAGCACGGTCATCCGTGCCGGTGAGGATCTCCGCCTCCGCCGCGTCGGTCTTCAAAAAGCGGATGTAGGGCAGCATCTCCTTCTTTTTCGCCCAGTCATGGTACACCATACCGCCGTTTTCCACACACCGCAGCATGGTCTGCACATCGATGGCCACCATGGCGTGCTGGGCGGCAAAGGGGATCATCTCGTCGGGGATATCGCCCGCTGCCAGGCCCGCCAGATGCCAGATGGCCGCGTCGATGGCGGGCACCTCCTCCGGGCGGTAGGGAGAGATCATGCTGTCCACCGTGGAGGTGCGCCGCTCCCGGTCCGCCGTATGGTAGACGTTTTTCGTCACAAAGGAGGTATCGCTGTGAAGGGGATAGACGGTGATGTTGGGGGCCGCGGCGAAAGCCGCCTTCAGATCCACCTCGCGGGTGTCCGCCTTGGGCAGCACCGCGATCTTGTGGCCCATGTTGGCCGCCGCGAAGCCGGAATAGTACACCGCGCCGCCGATGGCCTGCACCACCGTGCCGTCATAATCCACATTCGTATCCCGGGCGATCTCACCGATGATGAGGGAATCATACTGGCTCATGGTTATTCTCCTCTCCGCATGGCCTCGTCGGCCTCCACAAACGACTGGAACTCCGGGCTCCACAGGTGGAAGCGGCCGGACTCGATCATGGCCTTATAGGCATACGAGTCGTGCACCCGCTCGTCCAGCAGCACGCCTGCACGGGCCTCGTCTCCGTCCCGGTGGGTATCGGACCCGGCCAGGCGGTAATACTCCGGGTGCCGGCGGCACAGGGCCAGCGCCTGATCGTTGTGGTTATCGTGGCGGGGGTTGCCGTTGATGATCTCCGCGCCGTGGACCGCCGTCTCCTGTACGGGGGCGCTTCCCTCCCGGAAGGGGTGGGCATGGATGATGAGCACCTGATCGTGGAACTTGTCATAGAATTCCTGGGCGCTCATGCAGCACATATAGGGGTTGGACCGGAGCCACTGCTCATCGATGCCGTAAACCAGATAGTCGTTGTCGTTTTCCGGGAAGCGCAGCTCCGCGCCCAAGATCACGTCCAGTCCCACCTGGTCGCCCCGGGCCTTGGAGGCGTGATAGCCGGAGAGGTAGTGGTCCATCACATGGTCCCAGTTGTGATCCACGTCGATCCGGGACAGGTACTCCGGGTGCAGGTGGTCCGTCACCACCAGGCCGGAAAAGCCGTTGCGCACATACCGATCCACCACATCCGCGGCGTTCAGGTGCCCGCACTTGCTGGTCTCCGCCGTATGGGTATGGGGATCATAGAGGTAACCGTTCATTGTTCGTTCCGCTCCCTTCAAAATCGTTGGCGTCCGGGCTTCACCGGGCGCTCCATCCTGCATCTTTCCCGCCCGCTCAGAGCTTTTGGCAGGAACCGCGCTTGACCAGGCTGGGCATCAGGATCTGGTGCACATAGCCCTGGGTGCCGTTTTCAATCTTGTCCCGCAGCATATCCACCGCCTGCACCGCCATCTCCCGCTTGGGCTGTTCGATGGTGGTCAGCTCAATGCGGGGCAGTGCCGTAGAGGGGATGTTGTCAAAGCCGATGAGGCTCAGCTGGCGGGGGATCTCGATATGCATCTCGTCCGCGGCCTTCAAAATGCCAAGGGCGTTGGAGTCCGTGGAGGCGAAGATAGCCGTATAGGTAATGGGCTTTGAGAAAAGCTCCCTGGCCAGCTGATACCCGTTGGCGATGGAGGAGCGGGGAAATTCGCTGTTGAAATACTGCTCATGCAGCCCCAGCTCCCGGCACGCCTTCATGTACCCCTCCGCCCGCAGCTGGTGGGTGGTGGAATGGCGGCGGCCGAAATAGAGGATCTCCCGGTGGCCCAGCTCATAGAGATATCTCGTTCCGATGTAGGTGCCGTGGCTGTTGTCCGCGGCCACATAGCTTTGTGGCTGATCCCGCAGGTTCTCCGAGAGGAACACCGTGGGGACCTGGTCCGTGAACGCGCGGATATTTTCATAGGTATCCGGGCTCTGGGGCACGATGAGGATACCGTCCACCTGGCGGCCCAGCAGCAGCTTCACCACGGTCTTCTCCTGTTTGAGATCCGGCCCGGAATTGCACAGCATGATATTATAGCCGTGGGCGCGGGCGCTCATCTCCGCATAATAGGCCAGCTCCGACATGAACTGGTTGTCGATGGAGGGCACCACCAGGCCGATCAGGTCCGTCTTTTTCATGACCATGGAGCGGGCCACATAGTTGGTGGTATAGCCCATCTCGTCGCACAGCTTGATGATCCGCTCCCGGGTGTCGCTGCCGATCTGCGGGCTGCCGGAAAGCGCCCGGGAAACCGTGGCATAGGATACGCCCGCCGCCTTCGCCACATCCTTCAATGTTACACTTTTCATAGTAGACCGTCCTTCTGGCCGACAAAAAATCGCAAACGTTTCCGCTTATTTTTCCCCGGAAGATTCTGCACCTCCCGAAAGATACTGTCTAAAAAAAGAATATCCGATTTTTCCTGCAATGTCAATACGTATCTCCTTTTTCAGCCTCATTAGTCAGAAAAGCGAAAAACCGCCTCCGTCTTCGGCGTTTGGTATATTGACAATTCTCCTGACAGTATTTTAGAATAAAACTGCGAAAAAATTGCAAACGTTTGCATTCGTTTGCCCGCCAGCCGGCGCCGCACCGCCTTTCCTCCGCAGCACCTGCCGGCCGTCCCACCACAGTATGGATAAGGAGGCACTTTCCATGGAAAAAGCAACTACGTTCAAGGCTGTCTTTTTTGACCTGGGCGGCACATTGCGCATCGCGCTTTTAGAGGAGCCCTACATGCGCCACGCCCGACGCAAGCTGGCGGAGATCGCCGGCACGGATCTTCCCTACGAGGAATTCTACCAGCTGGTGGAGGCGCGCTACGCCCCCTACCGGGACTGGGCTCTGGGCGAAAACAAGGAATCCGGCGATGAGGAACTGTGGTGCAAGTGGCTGCTGCCGGACTATGACCAGGCGCGCATCCGCCAGGTGTGCCACGAGCTGAGCTTCCAGTACCGCCAGAGCAAGGGCCGCCGGGTGGTGGTGGACGGCGGTGCGGAAGTCATCCGCACGCTGCACCAGCGGGGCTACAAGCTGGGCATCATCTCCAACCTGATCGGCGAGAACGAGGTGCCCGACTGGCTGGAGGAGGACGGCCTGGACCAGTACTTCGACTGCGTGGTCCTCTCCTCCGTATGCCACCTGCGCAAGCCCTGCGGCGAGATCTACGACCTGGCCTGCCGCCAGCTTGGCGTCACGGCGGCGGAGTGCGTGTCCGTAGCAGACAACATCAAGCGGGACATTCCCGGCGCCAAAGCCGCCGGTATCGGCTGCAACATCATCTTCGACTCTCCGGAGAAAAAACACCCCATCCGCTTCACCGAGGAGAACCGGCCCGACGCCGTCATTGAGGACTTCCGGCAGCTTTTGGACCTGCTGCCGCCGCTGGTGTGAGCGGCCGCGGCGGCGCGGCACGCGCCGCCTGACGGCATCGGTTCCCAGACATATCAGTGAAGGAGGTACATTCCATGTCACAAATCGATCGGGGCGGCGCCCGCCTGGCCCGCGCCGTGCGCAAGGCATATTCCCTGGGACAGGACGACTACCATCTGGAGCCCATGGTCCTGGTGCAGGACGGCCGCGGAGCCGGCACCGTGCAGGACGGGGACGCCGTGGTCTTCTGCTGCCGCCGGGGCGAGCGGGAGGTGGAGCTGACAGAGCTTTTCACCCAGCCGGATTTTGAGCCGGTGCCCCGGCACAAGCTCCATGACCTCTATTTTTCCATTCTCACTCTGTATCACGACAAATTCAAGGATCTGCCGGTGGCCTTTGCCCCGGCTCATGTGGTCATGCCCCTTGCCCAGGTGCTCTCCCAGGCGGGCAAGACTCAATTTCACTGTGCCGAGTCGGAGAAGTTCGCCCATGTGACCTTCTTCTTCAACGGCGGCGAGAACGCCCCTTTCCCCGGGGAGGACGACGTGTGCATCCCCTCCCCCAAGGGCATCGACTTTGACCAGCAGCCGGAGCTGTCGCTGCCCCAGGTGGCGGACACGGTGATCGACGCCCTGGGCAAGTACGACTTTATCGTCACCAACTTTGCAAACGGCGACGTCATCGGCCACACCCAGAACACCGCCGCCAAGATCGCCGCCTGCGGCCATGTGAGCCGTGCCCTGGAGCAGGTGGTGCCCGACGCCCTGGCCAAGGGCTATGTGGTGGCCGTCACCGCCGACCACGGCAACATCGAACAGCTCTATACCGCCGCCGGCAAGCCCCACGGCGCCCACACGGCCAACCTGGTACCCTTTGTGCTGATCGACCCCGCCAGCCCCGCCCCCCTGTCCCTGCGGGACGGTGCGCTGGGGGATGTGGCGCCCACGGTGCTGCAGGTCATGGGTATCCCGCAGCCGCGGGAGATGACCGGTGCCTCCCTGGCGCAGGACCATGATTTCGGCGAGGGCCGGAAAATGCTGCTCATCATCTGCGACGGCTGGGGCCTTGGCTCCGGCGACGAGGGCGACGCCATCCATCTGGCCGACACCCCCTACTGGGACAGCCTGCTATCCAAGGAGTCCTGGTGCCGCCTCCACGCCTCCGGGTCCCATGTGGGCCTGGGCGAGGGCAAGGCCGGCAACTCCGAGGCCGGGCATTCCAACTTGGGCGCCGGCCGCATGGTGCCCCAGGATGACGTGCGGCTGGACACCGCCGTCAAGGACGGCAGCTTCCAGCAAAACCCGGTGCTGCTGGGCGCCATCCGCCACGCCCTGGACCACCATACCGCGCTGCACCTTCTGACCCTTCTGACCCACAAGTCCTCCCACGGGTCCATGGACTACGCGGTGTCCGTGTGCCGCATGGCCCACGACGCCGGACTGGAGCGGGTGTTCGTCCATGTGATCTTCGACGGCCGCTCCACCGACCCCGGCTCCGCCCCCGCCCTGCTCCAGGAGCTGGACCAGGCTCTGGAGGACGCCGGCACCGGGTACATCGTCGACGGTGTGGGCCGGGGCGTGGCCCTGGACCGGGACAAAAACTACGACAAGGTCAAGCGGGCCTACGACGCCATGGTGGACGGCGTGGGCGCGCAGTACACCTGATCCACCGCGCCCGGGACGGCTCCGTCCCGGGCGCATCCGGAAGGAGGCTTTCATGCTGCAGCTTGGCATCATCGGCGCGGGCCGTATGGGCCGTGTCCACATCCAGGGCATCGTCTCCGGTGTCCCTGGTGCCCGCATCCGCTCCATCGCCGCCCCCCACCTGCATCCGGAAGTCCGGGAGCTGGCACGCAAGGCCGGGGCCCAGGTGCTGACGGAGGACTACCGCGAGGTGCTCCGGGACCCCAAGATCGATGCCGTTTTGATCTGCTCCCCCACGGACACCCACGCCGCCATCTCCCTGGAGGCGCTGGAAGCCGGGAAGCACGTTTTCTGCGAAAAGCCCGTGGACCTTTCGCTTGTTAAAATCCAAACGGTCATTGACGCGGCAAGCCGCTCGGAGTTAAAATATCAAGTGGGATTCAACCGCCGTTTTGACCACAATTTTCAGGCCCTTCACCGGGCCGTGCGGGACGGGAAGGTGGGCTCGGTGCAGATGGTCAAGATCTGCTCCCGGGACTCGGAACCTCCCTCCCCAAAATTCGTGCGTTCATCCGGCGGACTGTTTCTGGATATGACGGTCCACGATCTGGACATGGTCCGCTTTCTCTCGGGCTGCGAGGTGGAGGAGGTCTATGCCGCCGGATCGGTGCTCATCGACCCGGCCATCGGCCAAGCGGGCGACGTGGACACCGCCGCGGCGGTGCTGCGTCTTCGCGGCGGCGCCCTGGCCGTGATCGACAACTCCCGCCGGGCGGTCTATGGGTATGACCAGCGGGCGGAGGTGTTCGGCTCTTTGGGCTGCGTATCCATGGAAAACGACGCCCCCTCCACCGCCGTGCTGGCCACAGCGGATGGCATCTGCCGCCAGGGTCCTCCCTGGTTTTTCCTGGAGCGGTATCTGTCCGCCTTCCAGGAGGAGATCCGGCAGTTTGTCCACGCCGTGGAGCACAATTCCCCCGTGCCTGTCAGCGGAGAGGACGCTCTGAAAGCCACCGTGCTGGCCATCGCCTGCACCCGGTCGGCTCAGGAGCGCCGTCCCGTCCGTCTGGAGGAAGTTTCCCTTTGACCCATGCATCCGGGCATCGCCCCCCTCTGGCCGCGCGGCGCCCAATCAAAAAAGGAAAGGAAGAAACACCCGATGAATGAGAAAAACTGCAAGGTCCTGGCAGCTCAGATTCGTCTGGAGACTCTGAAGGTCATCCACTCCCGTGGGTTCGGCCATGTTGGCGGCTCCATGGATCTGGCCGACCTGATGGCCGTCCTTTATGGCGAGGTCATGAAATTTGACCCCAAGAACCCCCGCTGGGAAGACCGCGACTGGATGGTGCTGTCCAAGGGCCACGCCGGCCCTGTGGCCTATGCCACCTACGGCATCATGGGTTACTATCCCCTGGAGGAGGCCTATACCCTTAACCATCCCCACACCAAGTTCCCCAGCCACACCGACCGCAAGCTGACCCCCGGCGTGGATCTGACCACCGGTTCTCTGGGTCAGGGCGTGTCCACCGCTGTGGGCGCCGCTCTTGGCAACAAGATCGACGGCCGCACCAACCACGTTTTCTGCGTGGTGGGCGACGGCGAGGCCGACGAGGGCCAGGTGTGGGAGGGCTTCCACTTTGCCTATGCCCACAAGCTGGACAACATCATCTTCTTCATCGATAAGAACGGCTATCAGCTGGACGGTCCCACCGACGACATTCTGGCCCACGGGGACCTGGCCAAGAAGGCCGAGGCCTTCGGTCTGTACACCCAGGAGATCGACGGCCACGATGTGAGCGCCATCTACAACGCCATCCAGAACGCCTTCGCCAAGAAGGGTGTTCCCAGCTGCATCGTGCTGGACACCTGCAAGGGCAAGGGTGCCACCTTCGCCGAGCCCAAGCACGACCACTCCTCTCAGCCCAATGAAGAACAGTGGGCCGAGGCGCTGGCCGCTGCCGAAAAGGCTTACGAAGACGCCAAGAACGCTTAAAGGAGGGCCAGAGCAATGAATGTGAAACTGATTGGAAAGCATGAAAAGGATTCCCGGGCCTGCCGGGATGGTCTCGCTCTGACTCTGAACGAGATGATGGCGGAGGACAAGTCCATCTGCTATGTGGACTGCGACCTGATGGGCTGCATCAACACCAAGATGCTCAAGAAGAACTATCCCGACCGGGCCTTTGAGGCCGGCATCGCCGAGGCCAACGGCGCCGGCGTGGCCGCGGGCCTTGCCGCCACCGGCAAGAAGGTCTTCTTCCACTCCTTCGGCACCTTCTCCTCCCGCCGCTGCTATGACCAGATCTACATGTCCGCCGCCTACGCGGGCCTCAGCGTGCGCGTGCTGGGCTCCGACGCCGGCGTCACCGCCGCGTTCAACGGCGGCACCCACATGCCTCTGGAGGACGCGGGCATGTACCTGTCCATCCCCGGCACCACCGTGCTGGACCCTGCCGACTACGATCAGCTCTCCAGCATCACCCGCCAGCTGGTGAACGTGGAGGGCGTCAGCTACACCCGCTTCGTCCGCAAGGGCATCATCCAGGTCTACGGCGAGGGCAGCGAGTTTGAGATCGGCAAGGGCGTGGTGCTCCACGAGTCCGACAAGGACGTGGCCACCATCATCACCTCCGGCATCATGGTGGATGAGAGCCTGAAGGCCTACGAGGCCCTGGCCGCGGAGGGCATCTCCGTCCGCGTCATCGACATGTTCACCTGGAAGCCTCTGGACGAGGAGCTGGTCATCAAGGCCGCCAAGGAGACCGGTGCCATCGTCACCGCCGAAAACCACAACGTCACCTGCGGCCTGGGCAGCGTGGTAGCCAACTGCCTGGCCAAGAACCTGCCCACCATTCAGGAGTTCGTTGGCGTGCAGGATCAGTTCGGTCAGGTGGGTCCCCAGGACTTCCTGATGGACGAGTACGGTCTGCGCGCGGCCAATATCGTCGCCGCCGTGAAGAAGGCCGTCTCCCGCAAGTAATCCGGATATCCGGCGGGGCCCCCACGGGGCCCTGCCAGTATCGCCATATCAAAAAATTTGTAAAGGAGAACCAAACATGGATGCATTTTCCGCTTCTTTGATGGCTGACAAGAGAGAGATCATCTTTGCTCCCACTGTGTACAAGTTCAAGACCTTTGCCGATATGGCCAAGGAGTTCGACCTGAACGAGCGGGACGTGGTGCTCACCAACGAGTTCATCTACACGCCCTTCATGAAGGACCTGGGTCTCAAGTGCAACTTCGTGTTCCAGGAGAAGTTCGGCGCCGGAGAGCCCAGCGAGGAAATGATCCAGGTCATGTACGACGCCATCCCCTATGACAGCTATGACCGCGTCATCGCCGTGGGCGGCGGTGCCATCATGGACCTTTGCAAGCTGCTGGGCTGCCAGCGTCCCGACACCGTGCACAACCTGTTCTTCAAGCGCTTCCCCGTGGTGCATGAGAAGGACGTCATCGCCATCCCCACCACCTGCGGCACCGGTTCCGAGTGCACCAACATCTCCGTTGCCATCGTCAAGGACGAGAAGGACGGCGTACTCACCGGCGGCGAGACCAAGCTGGGCCTGGTGTCCGATGATATCATCCCCAACAAGGTCTGCCTGATCCCCGACCTGCTCAAGACCCTGCCCTACAAGCCCTTCGCCTGCTCCGCCATCGACGCGCTGGTCCACGCCACCGAGTCCTTCCTGAGCCCCCACCGCAAGACCATGACCTCCGAGCTCTTCAGCGAGAAGGCCATGGACATGATCCTCAAGGGCTTCAAGCTGCTGGACGAAAAGGGTCAGGACGCCCGCTTCGAGTATATGGACGAGTTCGTCACCGCCTCCTTCTATGCCGGCATCGCCTTCCTGAAGGCTGGCTGCGGCCCTGTCCACGGCATGAGCTTCCCCTTGGGCGGCACCTATCATGTGCCTCACGGCGAGAGCAACTACATGCTCTTCGGCGCCATTCTGGACTACTATGACGAGAAGAAGCCCGACGGCGAGATCATGAAGTTCAAGCAGCTCATCGCCAGCATCACCGGCTGCGAGGTCAAGGACGCCATCCCCTATCTGAACGCCCTGCTCCAGCGCATCCTGCCTCTGCGTCCCCTGCGTGACTGCGGCTTCACCGAGGCCGACTTCAAGGCCTTCCCCCTGTCCGTGGAGGCCAACCAGCAGCGCCTGATGACCAACGCTTACTATCCCTTCGATCTGGAGAGC
>CAUWEK010000071.1:0-9425 GCA_963557435.1 uncultured Dysosmobacter sp. | reverse complement strand
CCAGCATTTCGGTCTGGCTGCGCTTGATGACCTTGATCTCCTCGTTTTCCTTATCGATGGCCGCATGCTTCTGGGCCAGGGACTCTTCCTTCTTCTCAATAGCCTCGGTCTTGCGGTCGAGGTTTTCCTCTTTTTGCTGCAGACGGTTTTCCTGCCGCTGCAGGTCGGCTCTGCGTGTCTTTTCTTCCTTCTCGTACTCGCTGCGGCTTTTCAGAATCTCTTCCTTTGCTTCCAGCAGGGCCTCGCGCTTTTTGGATTCTGCGCTCTTGATGGCCTCGTTGATAATGCGTGTGCCCTCTTCCTCGGCACTGGAAATTTCCTTCTCAGAGACTTTTTTCCGATAACGAATACCGAGCGGGAAGCAGACGGCGCCGCCGATCACCAGGCCCAGCAGGGCCGCGATGATGGGATTCATCGTGATCTTCCTCCTCATTGTCGGTATTGGTTCTTTGCATATGCAGACCGCGCCGCAATTCCGGCGCGGTCGCACGGTCAGAAAACAATCGGGCCGGCACCCCTTTCGCCTCCCGATGATTATCTTTTTTTAGTTTAATCATTTCCCGCTGCGCTGTCAAGGAAAAAGCGTATATTTACCCGAAACATGCATGGCCGTCCCGGCATCTCACTCCGTCTCGATGTACGCGGCCGCCGCGTATCCCACCAGATCCCCGTAGTGGACCACGTACCATCCCTCCCACTCGCCGTAGATGGCCACGGCGGCGCCGTCGGGGAGTCCCGCCAGGATGGGCGCCGTGGGGTCCGGCGCGGACCGGAGGTTCAGCGTGCCGTCCCGGACAGTGACGATGCCCTCCCGCACCGGCGAGGGATAGATGAACGGCAGGCCGAAATAGGCCGTCAGCGCCCGGGCCAGCTGCTGGGCGATGGCCTCCGTATGTCCCTCGATCCACAGGGCATCTTCGTAGTTGTCGTGATAGCCGATCTCCGCCAGCACCGCTGGAAACCGGGGCTGGCGCACCTCTCCGTGCGCCGTGGTGGTACGGGTGGTCACCTTATCCGGCAGGGGATAGATCTGCTTGAGCTCCTCTGCGATCAGCTCCGCGGCCCGCTGTCCCTCCGCGCTGCCGGGATAATAGAACACGATGATGCCCCGTTCCTGTCCCGCCCGGCTCTCCGGGGAGGCGTTGGAGTGGAGCGCCAGGTACAGGTCGTACTCCCCGGCGTTGGCCTCCCGGATGGAGGAGGCGGCCGTCATCTCCGGGCGATTGCGGCTATACTGGATGCCGTTGGACATGAGATACGGCACCAGGGCGTCCGCGATCCGGTTCATATGGTATTCCTCCGAACCACTGCCCGTCACATAGGGATTCCAGTCCTGGGTGGACGGGCTGAGGTAAATCTTGGGCATGAAAATCCCTCCTTCTCTTCTTCACCATATGGCGCCGGAGGCAAAAATGTGATAGACTGGTGAAAAATCAGATTCCAAAAGGAGTTTTTCTATGAAAGCAGAGCGAAGCTACCCTGTCTTTGCCGTGACGCCCAAGGCGGAGGCCGCCATCCACCGGGGCCACCCCTGGGTATACGCCGAGGAGATCACCGGCGGCCCCGAGAATGCGGAAAACGGCACTCTGGTGGACGTGGTCAGCAAAAAGGGCCGGTATCTTGGCACCGGGTTTTTATCCCTGCACTCCAAGATCCGCGTGCGCCTTATCAGCCGTAACGCCAACGACCGCTTTGACGAGGCCTTCTGGGCCCGGAAGCTCCGCTGGGCCTGGGAATACCGCAAGGCGGTCATGGCGCCGGAGGATCTGGACGCCTGCCGCATCATCTTCGGAGAGGCCGATGCCTTCCCCGGCTTGACGGTGGACAAGTTCCGGGACCTTCTGAGCGTCCAGGTGCTCTCCGTGGGCATGGAGCGCATGCAGGACATGATTTTGCCCGCGCTGGTGAAGCTGCTCCGGGCCGACGGCTTTGCCATCCGGGGCGTTTTCCTGCGCAACGATGTGGCCCTGCGGGAAAAGGAGGGTCTCCCTCAGGGGAAGGGCTGGTATCCCCTGCCCGGTGAGGAGCCGCCCCAGTCCCCGGTGACGGAGATCACGGAAAACGGCGTGAAGTACCTGGTGGATGTGGAAAACGGCCAAAAGACCGGCTTTTTCCTGGATCAGAAATACAACCGCCGGGCCGTGGCCCACCTGGCCCGGGGAAAGACGGTGCTGGACTGCTTCACCCACACCGGCTCCTTTGCCCTCAACGCTGCTATGGGCGGAGCCAAGCACGTTACCGCCGTGGACGTATCCTCCTCCGCTGTGGAGATGGCCCGGGCCAACGCCGCGCGCAACGGTCTGGACAGCGTGATGGAATGCGTGCAGGCAAACGTCTTTGACCTATTGCCCCAGCTTGCCCAGCAGCCCACCAAGTATGACTTCATCATCCTGGACCCGCCGGCCTTTACCAAGTCCCGCAAGACCGTCTCCAACGCCCTGGCCGGCTACAAGGAGATCAACTATCGTGCCATGCGGCTGCTGCCCCGGGGCGGACTGCTCGCCACCTGCTCCTGCTCCCACTTCGCCACGGAGGAGAAGTTCGTGGCTATGCTCCACGACGCCGCCCACGACGCAGGCGTGCAGCTGCGGCAGATCGAAGCCCGCCAGCAAAGCTGCGACCACCCCATTCTCTGGGGCGTGGAGGAGACCAGCTATCTGAAATTCTATTTGTTCCAGGTGGTCTGACAGCCGCCATATCCAAAAAAGCCAAGCGCGCCGGAGCATTGCTCCGGCGCGCTTTTCCTGCATTTTCTTTATACCAGCACCTTGACCACACACTTACGGGCGCGTTTGGGCACGCCGTCCGGCGCGATGCCGGGGGCGTGGGCGTCTCCCGGCCACACGGCCACAAAGCGTCCCTGTCCGATGGTCACATAGTCCACCGGGCCATGATGGAGCCAGATGTCCCCCTCGGGCCGGGCCTCCACCACTTCCCTCATCCGCTCCAGGGCGCCCACGCCCACCAGCTCCTCCCCCTCGATGAGGTACTGGATATCCATATAGCGGCGGTGGGACTCCGGCGTTTCATTGGCCGTCTTGGTCTCGTAGGTCATGACGTTGGCGAACACCTCGTCTCCGTCGATCTCGCACTGGCCGTCCGGCAGAGCGGAAAAATCCGTTTCAGCCAGGAAATCCAGTGCCTTTGCAAGCCGGGGACTCAGGTTTCGGTACTGGTCCTTGTGCTCCAGCGTATCATAGATCATGGAAGCTCCCTCCTTTTCTATGGCCAGCATACTCCACGGATGTGTATTTGTAAAGCGGAGGACGGCAGCTGCCGTCCTCCGCTTTTGCTGTTTGATGCTCTTTTGGCTCAGTCGCTCACTTCGATGACGCGCACCACGCCGTCGGAGACATAGAGGCTGCACTTGTCGGCGTACCCATGGGCCGCAGACAGGGACATCCATCTGCCGGTGCTGCGGTTGAAGCAAGGCACATCCTCGCTGACCTTGTAGGTGCGGCCGCCCACCGTCACCGCGGTCTCACCGCTCCAGGCACTGTTGGGCACATCCGCAAGCTCCGTGAGCTTTTCACAGTGCATAAATGCTGTGCCGCTGGTGCTGACGATCACCTTCACATAGTCGCCGTTGCGGATATCATAGCCGGTGGTGAAGGGGCCGACGGACTTACCGTCGCCATAGACCACTTCCAGCGTGGTGACATCCTTGCCATCCGCATCCGTGGACGAACGGACCACCGCGCGGCCATAGTAGACCGTGGAGTCCTCGGCATTGCCCAGTACGATCAGATCCACCTGACCGGCCCAGTTGAGCCGGGCATAGAGGATATCGGAGGAAGACACCGTGTTGGAGGTCAGCTGGCTGAGGTTCACATCCTGACCATTGCGGAACACCATGACGTTCTCCGCCAGGGACCGGCCGCCCAGCTTGCGCGCGGAGACATTCAGGTCACCGGAGGCGCCGCCGCTGACGGGCGAGAGGCTCACGCCGCTGCGAGTGGAGGAGACGCGGACCACCTGGCCCTCATACTGCTTGGCATCGTCGGCCGACACGGAGATCTTTGCCGTGCCGCAGAGCATCTGGACCGTGCCGTCCCGGACGATACCCACCGCGTTGCCCCGGCCGGAGCTGCCGACAGCCTCCAGGGCGCCGGCCACCTTGCCGTCCTCGGTCAAAAGCAGGGTCATCTGATCGCCGGGGGAGAACTTGGAAAGGCTGGTCATGGCCGTGGACAGGACCGGCAGCTTGACGCCGCCCAGCACTGTGATCTCAGAGGGCTCCTTGGCATTGGGATAGCAGTTTTCGTAATATACCGTCACGCGGGTATCGCACACCCGGATGCTGTTGGAAGCAGCGGAGTACACCGCCACGTCGTATTTGCGCAGGTCTGCCATGGTGGCGCTGGAGCCGTTTTTGTAGATGCTGTAATTAGTGGCGCCGCCGGTAAGGCTGTCGAAGCCTGCCGCGGACTCGTCCTCATACACCACCACAGCTGCCGTGGAGCTGGAGCCGCCGCCCACGAACACATAGTCCACGCCGCCGGCGTCATTGAGATACAGCGTCACAGAGGTTCCTGCCAGGATCCAGCTGAATGCGCTGCCCCAAGTGGTCTCCTCACCGTTGTAGTAGGTAGGCGTGCTGCTCTCCACAGTGTAGCGGACGCCGTTGGAATCCACCAGCTGGGTAGCCGTCTTGCTGGAGAGCGTGACCGTGCGGCTGGCACCCATGGCGTCGGGCACGAAGGTCAGCACCTTGGAACCGTTCTTGGCAAGCACCAGCGTGCCCTTGTAGCCGTTGAGCGATCCATTGGAGGTCTTGCCGGAATAGATCTGATAAACATCGCCGGAGGCGGTCTGCAGGGCGTTGCTGCGGCCGTCCGGTCCGGTGGCATTGGCGGACACCAGCACGGTATTCTCCACAGGCGTACCGATGGTGGCAACATACTTGCCGCCCTCCTGCATATCCGAGCGCAGCAGGTTCAAGAAAAGCTGTGCCGCCTGGCCGCGGGTCAGCGCCGCGTAGGGATCGGTCCCCACGCCGTTGGTAAGGCCGATGGTCTGTCCAACGGCCATGTAGCCCTGGGGCCAGATGCCGCCTACGTTTTCATCCTTGTAGCCCAAAAGGCGCAGCACGATGGTCACCGCCTGCCCCACCGTGACTGTTCGGTCAGGATGGAACAGTCCGTCGGCATAGCCGGCGATGATGCCCTTTCCCTTGGAGGCCATGTTGATGTACGGCGCCGCCCAGTGAGAGGGCTTCACATCCGGGAACACGGTCACCGCCCGGTAAAGGCCAAGCTCACTTTCGCCGTTCATGGCGTAGACCGCCATCTTGCAGAACTGTGCCCGGGTCAGCACGCCGTCGGGACGGAACGTGCCGTCGGCATAGCCGTCCAGCACGCCCAGCAGCCGCAGCGATTCCACCGCCATGACCGTCTCCTTGTCCTGGATGTCAGAAAAGCGGACGGTCTCGGCGGCCTGTGCCGGGAACACCAGCGCCGTGGCCGCCAGGCACACCGCCATGAGCAAACTTATCACTCGTTTTTTCATATTGATTCTCCCTCTCATTCCGCCCGCAGGGCTTCCACAGGCTGAAGCTTGGATGCCTTGGCCGCGGGGTAGATGCCAAACAGGATCCCCAGCGCCACCGACAGCAAAAACGCGCCCAGCGTAATGCCGATGGACGGCCAGATGTCGATTTTGATGAGCAGCTTGCCGGCGATCCGCGTGCCCACCGTGCCGATGGCGATACCGATGATGCCGCCCATACCGCAGATCATGGCTGCCTCGATCAAAAACTGGGTAACGATGGAGCTGCGCTCGGCGCCGATGGCCCGGCGGATGCCGATCTCTCTGGTCCGCTCCGTCACCGTCACCAGCATGATGTTCATGATGCCGATGCCGCCCACCAGCAGTGAGATGGCCGCGATGCCGCCCAGCACCATGGAGAGCATGGTGGTGTACTCATTTTGCGACTGCTGCCACTGGTTGTTGCTCTGGGCATAGCCCCAGCCGCTCTGACCGTTGTTGGTCAGGCCGGTCAAAAAACCGCTGATGCGGGAGGTCGCCTCCACGGCGGCCTCGTTGGAGGCCGCCTTCACCACGAACTGGCTCATCTCCGTTCCGGGGCTGAGGATGCGGCTGGTCGTGTAGGGAAAGACGATGATATTGTCCATGGACCAGGCGGAATCCGGGTCCTTTTCCCCGTAGACGCCCACCACCGTAAAGGGGATGCCGTTGACCTGCATGACCTGGCCCACGGGATCAGCGTAGTTGAAGAAATTCTGCGCCGCCCGGGCACCCAGCACGCACACCTGGTTGTAATTGCGGATGTCGATCTTGCTCAGATCCCGCCCGGTGGCGATCTGGAAGTTGTTGCACACGGAATACTGGTCACTGCCGAAGCGCAGCTCCGGCGGCAGGGCCACCTGGTTATTGGTAGTGCCGTCGCTGTTCCACATGTTCTCCTGGTTTTTCTCCATGGCCTGGCTGCTCTTGGATCCGTAGACCACGTTGGCGCTGAAATACGCGTCCGGCGTCACGCCCAGTACCAGGTCGCTGCCCAGGGAGTTGCAGTAGTCGTACAGCGCCTCAAAGGCGTTTTGCCCGTTATAGAGACTGGCCTGCACATCGATGCGGTTGCTGCCCATGGCCTCAAACTGCTTGAGGGACTGCTGGTTCATGCCGTTGACCGTGGAGACGATGGTCATCACGGAGGCAATACCGATGATGATGCCCAGCATGGTGAGGATGGACCGGCCCTTGTTGCCCATGATGGAGCGGAAGGCCATTTTGATCGCCTGTTGGATATTCACAGCCAATCCACCTCCTGCAATCGGTCGTCCACGATCTTACCGTCTGCCAGCCGTACGCAGCGGCGGGCGGTGGCGGCGATGCCGTTGTCGTGGGTAATGAGGATCACCGTGGTGCCCTCCCGGTTGAGCTGCTGCAAAAAGTGCAGCACCTCCTGGCCGGTGTGAGAGTCCAGTGCGCCGGTGGGCTCATCGGCCATGATGATGGGCGGATGGGCCGCGATGGCCCGGGCAATGGCCACACGCTGCTGCTGGCCGCCGGACATCTCCGTGGGGTGATGCTTGATGCGCCCGGACAGGCCCACCCGCTCCAGGGCGGCAAGGGCCATCTCCCGCCGGTCGTCGGCGTTCACGCCCTGGTAGATCAAGGGCAGCTCCACATTCTCCAGCACCGTCAGGCTCTGGATCAGGTTATACTGCTGGAAGATGAAGCCGATCTGCTTGTTGCGGATATGGGACAGCTCCTTGTCCGTCAGCTCCCGGACATCCGTTCCGTCCAGCAGATAAGTGCCCCGGGTGGGAACGTCCAGGCAGCCCAGCACGTTCATCATGGTGGACTTGCCGGAGCCGGACTGGCCCACCACCGCCACAAACTCGCCCCGGTCGATCTCCAGACTCACACCGTCCAGCGCGCGGACCTCACTTTCCAGGCCCTCGCCGTAGATCTTATAAACATCTTTCAGTCGTACCAGCATATCACATCCAGGAGCTCTCCGTCTGTACCTGGGTAAAGACGACCGCTCCTTCCTCCACACCGGATTTGATTTCTACGTTATAGGTATCGGAGATACCGGTCTCCACCGGCACCGCCCAGAAGCCCTCTGGCACGCCCTCCACGGGCACACTCAGATCGATGGCGTTGTCAGGCCGGTCACCCTGGACAAACACCACGTCACCGGTAGAGCCGTCCTCCATGGGTACGGACTTGACGCACTGGATGGGTACCACCAGACAGTTGTCATTCTCACTGGCAACCAGAGAATAGTTGATGTAGCTGCCGGTCATGAGGGAGCCGTCCATATTGTCCACGGAGATGACCATGGGATAGCTGGCCACGCCGTTTTCTGCCTTGGAGTTCAGGCTCACCGACTCCACGATGCCTGTGAACTGCGTGCCCCACTGGTCGATGGTCACCATCATGCCGGGCTTGACGTAGCTGACGTTTCGCTCGTCCACCGTGGCGTCCACCACGATGGTGGAGGTATCCGCGATGGTCAGCACCGTGGTGTTGGCCTCGATCTCCTGGCCGGCCTGGATCCCAAGGCCGATGATGGTACCGTCGATGGGCGCCACGGCATTGCAGTTGTCCAGGTTCTTCTGGGCGGTCTCCAGAGTCTTCTGGGCCTCCTCCAGGCTCTGCTGCACGGAGAAGATCTCGCTTTCGCTGTCCTCGCCGTCGATGC
The DNA here is from genome assembly GCA_963557435.1 of uncultured Dysosmobacter sp. Lineage (GTDB taxonomy): Bacteria > Bacillota > Clostridia > Oscillospirales > Oscillospiraceae > Oscillibacter. The sequence goes on along the minus strand of CAUWEK010000071.1, from coordinate 1,252 downwards.
GCACCAGCACCTGGCCCTCCTTCACCTGAAGATAGTCCACCAGGTCGCTGGAGATCACCGTGCCGTTGACGGTGGAGCAAAGGTCGCCGGTGCGGTAGTAGGCCAGCTTGCCGGCCTCGTAGGGATACACCGTCTCCCCGTTCACCGTGGCGGTGGCGGAGGCGGCCATGTCCGCCGTCAGCGCGCCGTCGTTGGGCACCAGCACATCCACGGAAAAGAGCTTGGAGCCCTCCGGGGTGATCCGGCTGACCATATGTACCGCCTCCACCGTGCCCTTCACCGTGGTCATCAGGGACGGGATGGACACGTCCATGGTCTGGCCCACCTTGATGGTACCCTCGTAGGCGTAGCTGTAATACTGCTCCAGCCGCAGCTGGGTGTCATCGGCCAGCACGGCCACCTTCTGGCCCTTGGTGATGGTATCGCCGGGGTTGAGCGTCACCGTCTCCATGAGCTTTCCGGGATACCCGGCGGACAGGTTCAGTCCCGCGATATCCTTTTGCAGGCTGCGCAGCTGCTTTTCATAGCCCTCCACATCCTTGCGGGCCTTCTCCACCGCCGTGCGGGCCGCCTCGGAGTCCACGGTGAACAGCGGCGTGCCGGCCGTCACCTGCTGGCCCTCGGTGACCAGCACATCCTGCACCGTACCGGCGGTGGTCAGCGTGATGGTCTCGCTCTTTTTTGCCTTGGTCAAGCCGCTGCCCTCCACCGTGGAGGTAATGGAGCCGTAGCTGACCACATCGGTGACCACCTGGGCTTCCGGCTGCTTATCCCGCAGGAAAAACCACCATGCGCCCCCTGCGGCGGCCACCAGAACCACCAGGGTCACGACCCGGCGGACCAGTCTGCGGCGCTTTTTCTTGGGCATATCCTTCCACTTTGCGGCCCATCCGCCCTTGGGTGCGGCCTCCGCCGCGGCAGCAGGCTCCGTTGCGGGAGTCGCTTGCTCCAGATCCTTGACTTCAGCCATGCTCAATTCTCCTCTTCTATGTTCTTCCTTTGCGCACAAGCGGCGCAGCATTAACTGTATTAAACATGCTAGAACAGTTAGGTATGTAAAGCAACAACAAAATGGTTACAGATTTCGATACTTCGGGCTGTCATACCTAATTTAATATTAAGACGGAGTCTGGAAGGAAAAGGTTGCCTGTTCTGGTAAAAAAAAGCCGTCTCCCGGGGGAGACGGCTTTTTGGAAAATCAGGCTGCGGCGCTCTGGCGCTTGGCCATGGTGCGCTGGTAGAGGATAACACC
>CAUWEK010000070.1:0-9459 GCA_963557435.1 uncultured Dysosmobacter sp. | reverse complement strand
TCTACCTTGGACGGCAGCTTTGACGATACCCCTTACGCCGCCGCACTGCTGACGGATGTCCGGCGGCAGGCAGCCCACTGGGCGGAGCTGCTGCGGCGGAGCGCCGCCGGAACAGCGGGGGACGAGGCGTTGGCGCGGGGTTACGGAGAAAAATTCCGGTCCAGCGCGGAGACGTTTGACGCGCTGGCAGCGTGCGGTGGCTGGGAGGAGGCCCGCCGGGCTGCGGACGCCGTTGCGTTTCCCCGCCTGACTACCCCCAAAGGCCGCAAGGACGAGCCGGAGGTCGCAGCACTCAAGGAAGTGTGGGAAGCCTGCAAGACCCAGTACAAGAAGCTTACCAAGCTGCTGGACGTGAGCGGGGAGGAGGCCATGGAGGACCTGCGGGCCGTGGCGCCCGCCATGGAGGCTCTGCTTCGGCTGACCGGGGAGTTTTCCCGGAAGTATCAGGCGGAAAAGCTCCGGCTCAACGCAGCCGATTTCTCCGACCAGGAGCATCTGGCGCTGCGGCTGCTGGTGGGGGAGGACGGCGCTCCCACGGAGCTGGGACGACAGGTATCCCAGCGGTATCAGGAGATTTTGGTGGATGAGTACCAGGATACCAATGAGGTGCAAAACGCTATTTTCCGGGCAGTATCCCAGAATGGACAGAATATTTTCACGGTGGGCGATGTAAAGCAGAGCATTTACCGCTTCCGGCTGGCAGACCCCACCATCTTTCTGGAGAAGTACGCCCGCTTCCTTCCCTACGAGCAGGCGGAGCCCGGGCAGGAGCGTAAAATCCTGCTCTCCCAGAATTTCCGCTCCCGGCAGGAGATCCTGGATGCAGCCAACTTTGTTTTTTCCAACATCCTCTCGCCGGAAATGGGAGATATGGAATACGGAGAGGACGAGGCACTGCACTTCGGCGCGTCCTATTATCCGCCCCGTCAGGACTGTGACACAGAGTTTCATCTCATCTGCGCCCGCCAGCGTTCCGGGGAGGCCGACCGCCCGGTGAAGAAGCTCACCGCGGAAGCCCGGTTCGTGGCAAAGCGGATCCGCGCCCTGCTGGACGAGGGTTATCCCGTCACCGGCGGAGACGGGACGCTGCGCCCCTGCCGCCCCGAGGACATCGTGATCCTGATGCGCTCGCCGGGCAGCCGTTCGGCCGCCTTTGCCCAGGCCCTTGCGGAGCAGGACATCCCCTGCGCCTTTGAAGCCCAGGAGGATTTCTTTCAGACCATGGAGATCTCCGTTATGCTGGGGCTGCTGCAGATCATCGACAACCCCCGGCAGGATGTGCCTTTGATTGCAGTGCTGCGCTCTCCGGTGTTTGGCTTTACGCCGGACCGACTGGCCCAGATCCGTGCCAAAACACCCGCCGGGGACTTCTACGATGCGGTGGCTGCGGACGAAGGGGGGGATTGCCGGGCGTTTCTGGAGACCCTCTCCGGCCTGCGGGCCGCAGCCCGGGATATGCGGGTGCACCGGCTGCTCTGGCACATTTATAATCAGCTGAATATCCTGGGCATTTTCGCCGCCATGGACGGCGGTGAGGCCAGGAAGGAAAATCTCATTGCCCTCAGCCGCCACGCCCAGCGGTTTGAAGCAGGCGGCTACCGGGGCCTCTTCGCCTTCGTCACCCATTTGCAGCGGCTGCTGGAGGCCGGGGAGGCGCCGGTGACCGGCGGTACCGGCTGTGTGAGCGGCGTGGGGCTGATGAGCATCCACAAGTCCAAGGGCCTGGAATTTCCCATCGTGATCCTGGCGGATCTGGACCATGCCTTTTCCCGGCAGGATTTCGATACGCCCGTCCTGGTGCATCCCCAAATGGGACTCGGACCCAAGCGGGTGGACCTGGACCGCAAAATCAAATACCCCACTCTGGCCCGGGAGGCCATTGCCGGCACCCTCCGGCGGGAGAATCTCTCCGAGGAGCTGCGGGTACTGTATGTGGCCATGACCCGGCCCAAGGAGAAGCTCATTTTGGTGGATTCCATGTACCACGCGGAGGGGAGACTCCAAAAGCTCGCGTCCGTTGCCTCCTGCCCGGTACTGCCGGAGACGGTGGCATCCTGCTCCAACTTCGGCGAGTGGCTGCTGCTGCCCCTTTTGTGCCGCAGCGAGGCGCAGTGCCTGCGGCAGCTGGGGGAGAGCGCGGTACAGCAGCTGTACACAGGTGACACGGCACCCTGGCAGGTATTTGTACACGATGCCCAGACGTTTGCCGCCGTTCCCCACCCGGCGGCCCGGGATGCCGCCCGGCAGACACAGGGCAGGGAAGCCGCCTTTGATCCTCAGTTTTTGGAGCACGTCTACCCCTATGCCCGGGAGACGGCGCTTCCCTCCAAGGTGACTGCCACCCAGCTCAAGGGCCGGGCGCTGGACCAGGAGATCTCGGAAAACGCAGCCCATACACCGTATCTCCGGCCGCTGTCCCAGCCCCGGTTCCGGCAGGAGGGCGCAGGGCTGACGCCGGCGGAGCAGGGCACCGCCACCCACCTGGCTCTCCAATATCTGGACTTTTCCGACAGCGACGTGTCGGGTCAGCTGGAGCGCCTGACGGCGCGGCAGCTTTTATCTTCGGAGCAGGCCGCAGCCGTGGACACCGCCGCTTTGGAGCGGTTTTTGCAAAGCAGCCTTGCTGGCGAGATCCGGGCAGGACACAACGTGCTGCGGGAATACCGCTTCACGCTGCTGATAGACGCCTCTCTTTATGACCCTGCCGCCTCTGCCGGGGATGAGATGCTGCTGCAGGGCGTGGTGGACTGCTGCTTTGAAACGGAGCAGGGCATCACCGTGGTGGATTTCAAGACGGACCGGGTATTCCGCGAAGAAGACCTTGCCCGCCGGGCGGAGGAATACCGCCCCCAGCTGGAGGCGTACAGCCGGGCTCTGGAAAAGGTCCTGGAAAAGCCGGTGGTGCGTCGGGTGCTCTATTTTCTGGCGCCGGGCCGGGAGGTAGAGCTCCATCCCCGGGACGCAGAATGAGCCCAAATGGGAAAAAACAAAAAAATCCAAAAAAACACTTGCATAATGAAAAAAACTATGCTAAACTAAGTGTCGCCTTTGTAAAGGATAAGCTGGAAAAGAAAGAGGTGAACAAGAGCAATGAAGGAAGGAATCCATCCCAATTATCAGCAGACTACGATTACTTGCGCCTGCGGTAATGTGATTGAGACAGGTTCTACCAAGAAGGATATCAAGGTGGAAGTCTGCTCTAAGTGTCACCCCTTCTTCACGGGTAAGCAGAAGCTGGTGGATACCGGCGGACGCGTGGCCAAGTTCAACAAGAAGTTCGGCCTGGACAAGTAAGTCTGACACGATCACAAAAGGGTCTGCCAAATGGCAGGCCCTTTTTATTTACTTTTTTCCCTGGGGCGCATATACTGATGGTATCTGAACATCAAAGGGAGGAGCATGCCGTCATGAAGCTGCAGCCCGTGGAGATTCAAACCCTGACCCCGGAGATCTTCTCCGTTTTCGGACAGCGAAACGCCCTGCTGACCGCCGGAGCGGAGGGAAAGGTCAACCCCATGACCATTGGCTGGTGCCAGCTGGGACGCCTTTGGAGCATCCCCGTGTGCACCGTGTACGTGCGTCCGGAGCGCTATACCTATTCACTGATGGAGCAGGGGGAGTATTTCACCGTCTCCGTATTTCCCGAGGAGGCAGGAGATATTCTGCGCCTTTGCGGCACGAAGAGCGGCCGGGACGTGGATAAGGTGGCTGCCTGCGGCCTGACGCTGCGCCGTGGGGCAGGGGACGCCCCGTTCTTTGACGAGGCGGAATGGGTGCTGGTGTGCAGGAAACTCTATGCGCAGGACCTGAGCGAGGCATGCGTGCAGGACGGGACCCATATCCTGCACCATTACGGCGCCCAGGGCTGGCACAGGATGTATGTAGGCGAGGTCGTGGAGGTCTACGCCGGATAAGGAGTACTATGCAGAAAACAGAGGAGATCCGTGACCGGGTAGTTCTGGTGGGACTGAGCTCCCCGGTCCTGAAAAAAGAGGAAAACGCAGATGAGGGCACCATGGAGGAACTGGCCGCCCTGGTGGAGACGGCCGGTGCCGAGACCATCGGCACCGTGCTGCAGAACCGTCCCTCTCCGGACCCCCGTACGTTCATCGGCGAGGGCAAGGTGGAGGAGGTGCGGGATTTCTGCCGGGCCAACGGCGCCACCATGGTGATCTTCGACAATGACCTGTCCCCATCCCAGATGCGGGTTCTGACGGAGAGTCTTGGCGTGCAGGTGCTGGACCGCTGCGGACTGATCCTGGACATTTTCGCCCAGCGGGCCCGCACCCGGGAGGGCCGTCTCCAGGTGGAGCTGGCCCAGTACCAGTATCTGCTGCCCCGCCTGACGGGCATGTGGACCCACCTGGAGCGGCAGGCAGGCACCAGCGGCAAGGGTCCCATCGGTTCCAAGGGCCCCGGTGAGACCCAGCTGGAGACAGACCGCCGCCACATCCACCGCAAGATCGACAAGCTCCGGGAAGACCTGGAGGACGTACGCCGGGTGCGCAGCACCCAGCGCCAGCGTCGGCAGAAAAACGAGATCCCTGTGGTGGCCATCGTGGGCTACACCAACGCGGGCAAGTCTACGCTGCTCAACCGCCTGACCGACGCGGGCATCCCCGCCAACAACCGCCTGTTCGACACGCTGGACACCACCAGCCGTCTGCTGACCGTCAGCGATACGCTGGATGTGGTGCTGTCCGATACCGTCGGCTTTATCCGCAAGCTCCCCCACCAGCTGGTGGAGGCCTTCAAAGCCACGCTGGAGGAGCTGGAGTACGCGGACCTTCTTCTCCATGTGGTGGACGTGTCCAACCCGGAGTGGAAGCAGCAGGCCCAGGTGGTGGACAATCTGATCCAGGAGCTGGGCGCCGGAGAACTGCCCCGCATTGAGGTATACAACAAGTCCGACCGGGTACCGGTGGGGGAGATCCTGCCCCACGGGGAGGACATCTGCGCCATCTCCGCCAAAACCGGGGAGGGCGTGGACCGGCTGCTGGAGATGATCGACAAGCGGCTGGACAAGGGCACCCGCCGGGTGACGCTCCATCTTCCTTACGACAAGGGCGGCCTTCTGGACATGCTCTACCGGGAGGCGAAGGTGGAGTCCGTGGAGTACGGCCAGACCATCGACGTGACCGCCGTGTGCGGTCCCAAGACCCTGGGCCAGGTGGAGCCGTATCTGGAAAAGGCGGAAGGCTGAGCGGGAGGTAACGGCAATGATCCTGGAGACCAAACGGCTTTTTCTGCGGCCCTTTGCGCCGGAGGACGCCGCTGATGTATACGCCTACGCCCGGGATGGCCGGGTGGGGCCCATTGCCGGCTGGCCGCCCCATACCAGCGAGGCGGAGAGCCGGGAGATCATCCAAACGGTATTTTCCGCGCCTGACGTCTTTGCCATGGCCTTGCGGCAAACAGGCCGCGTCATCGGCTCGGTAGGCTTCGTGGGCCGCTGTCCGGCAGGGGACCCCGCGCTGGAAGAAGAGGTGGGCTATGCTCTGGGGCATGACTATTGGGGGCAGGGACTGGTACCGGAGGCGCTGGAAGCCGTGCTGGCCTACGGCTTTGCTCAGCGGAGCCTGCGGCGCATCTGGTGCGGACACTACGGCGGCAACTGGCGCAGCGCGCGGGTCATCGGAAAATGCGGCTTTGCCTACTGCTTTGCAAGGACCGAGGCCGTGCCCCTGCTGGGGCAGACCCGGCAATGTTATTATTACGCACAGACGAAGGAGGCTTGGCGTGAGCGAGTATCTGGTGCCCTTTGAGGACGCGGAAAGTGAATTTACGGAAAAGCGCTCCCGGTTCATCAGCCACATCTGGCGGGTGGAGACGGAAGCGGAAGCCAGGGCGCGGATTGAGGAGACAAAGAAGCGCTATTACGACGCCCGCCACAACTGCTGGTGTTATCTGATCCGCCAGGGCGGCGTGGTGCGTTACAGCGACGACGGTGAGCCTCAGGGCACCGCCGGCCAGCCCATGCTCAATGTGTTCACCCGTGAGGAGGTCACCAACGTGTGCTGTGTAGTGACCCGGTATTTCGGCGGCATATTGCTGGGAGCAGGCGGACTGACCCGCGCCTACACCAAGGGGGCCAAAGATGCGCTGGACGCGGCGGGCATCAGCCGCATGAGCCTTTGGACACTGTGGGACATTCCCTGCACCTACCCGCTTTATGAAAGGATAAAGCTGGAAGTGGAGGCCTGCGGCGGTGTGGTCCGTTCCGCGGACTACGGGGCAGACATCCTGCTGCTGGGCGCATTTCCGGCAGGCGGCGCGGAGCGGTTTGCGCCCCGGCTGACGGAGCTTTCCGCAGGCAGCCTTTCCATGACGGCGGCAGGGGAGGAGTTTTTGCCCGGTCCCCGCGAATAAATAAAAAAGCATCCGGGAGAGATTCTCCCGGATGCTTTTTTCAGCGGTCCTCCGCCACCAGCGTCTGCACCGCGTTTTGGGCGCTCCCGGCGCTCAGCAGGAAAATGGTATAGTTGACGCCTGCACGCACCTGAAGGAACAAGTTGGCCACAGCGGTGGGCAGGGGGGAAGCGCCGATAAAGGCGCTGTCCATGGTCTCCACCGGCTGCCATTGGGGCAGAGGCTCCAGATCCGTGTGCGCCAGCAGGAACTGATAGCCTCCCGGATAGATCCGCTTAAACGCGGTGGTCTCCTTGAAGACCACATCCGCAAATACCGTCCGTCCATCCGCCAGCAGCAGGTCCATGGGGTCGCTGTTTCGGGCCAGGTTGCTCAGCCGGATGGTGCCCATGCCGCCGGAGGGCGCACAGCAGCTGTCATGGATCTGCAGCAGGTCCATGCCGCCGGCGGTATTGATGATGGCCACGGTAGAGGGAGAATCCGACTCAAAGGGCAGTGTTTTTTGCAGATAGATATATCCGTCTGTCCCGGTCACGGTGATGGTCTGGTATCCGGCGGAAATATGTCCGTAGCCGGTCAGGGCGCCATAGCGCAGCGATGAGAGGGCCAGGCGCCCATTCACCAGAATGCGGAAGGAGCCGTAGCCAAAGGCCGCGTGGAGAAAGCGGGTATGTGCCTGGCGTGGGAACAAGGGGAAGATGGGCCCCACAGGGCCGCCCTCTCCGGGGTTGGGCAGCGGGATGACCGGCGTTGCTCCGTCGGACGGGGGATTGAGATTGGCCACAGGCCCGCCGGCCCCCAAATCGGGCAGTGGGATCACAGGGGTGGCCCCGTCGGACGGAGGATTGAGATCGGCCACAGGCCCGCCGGCTCCCAAATCAGGCAGTGGAAGGACAGGGGTGGCACGCGTTGTTTGGTCCATGATAATCAGCCGGAGCACGCTCCGGTCTGCCTCCTTTCTGGAATACTCGTGCCAGTATACGTCCGACGGATCGGAAGCGTTCCAAGAAAAAAGCCGCCCGCAGCGCGGACGGCCTTCAAGCAAAAAAACGTGACCGCAAAGCAAGCTTTGCGGTCACGTGGTACGCCGTGAGGGATTCGAACCCCCGGCCTTCTGGTCCGTAGCCAGACGCTCTATCCAGCTGAGCTAACGGCGCTTGTCGCTGCTGTATATCTCTCGCAGACAGCTTAATCATAATAGCATGCCTTCTCAGAAAATGCAAGTCTTTTTTTCGCTTTTCTTTAAAATTTTTGAATCTTATGAAAATTCTACATAACAGATGCCGAAAACAAATTATAAAGCAAACTTTGCGCCGAAATTTGGGGAATCTTTGCCCGCTGGAGGCGGCTGTCCAATACTATTGGAGTAAATTTGGCCCCCAGCGGGCTGAGTCATATGTTCACTGACACCATGTCTGTGAACTGCTGCTTCGTTCCAAGGCGAATCAGTTATTTTGCTAGCGCAGGGACAAATGTAGTCCAGGTATTTCCACCTCGATATTTTACGTCGTTTTCATCGGAAATGGTAAAGTAATAGACCGGCTGCCGGAATCCTTTGCTGTCACTTAAATACCCCAAAGTACAGGCAACAACGCGCACTTTTTGGGGAGCCAGATAATTAAATGCCGGCACATCCCGCCACGAAAAGTAGCCCGCGCACAGCTTTTCATATGCCTCTTGCGATGAAATCACAGCGGCATCCGCATAGCGATCACTGATCGAGAGTGCATTGTCCACTTCGTAAAGAATCCCGCCCTCTACTACCTGACAGGTCAATTCCCCGTCAATCAACTGATCGCCCTCCATCACGGAATTGGCGGTAAACGCATACGTTCCCCCTTCTTCGTTCAAAACAGAAAACTCTGCCGCGTCAGGGATCTGGATACCCAGCTTTTCAATAGCGACACGGAGATCTTCCTCTGTGATTTTTCCGCCCTTTTCGCTAAAGCGCAGCTCGCCGCCTACCCGATAGTCCGTGTATTCATAGGACCGGTCCTTATAGTTGACAGTTAAACTATAGGTATGATGATCAGAGTAAAACGCAATGGTATCGTAATAGGAGATATCCGTCATGTCCGGGTCGATCTCTGCTCCTTGCCGCTCAAGGAACTCCTCAGCGAAACGATCGCAGTCTTCCTTTGTGAAAGGTTCCGCCCAATATACCCCGGCCAGCCCCGGCTCATCGGAAAGTTCGCACGCCTGTACCCACTCCACACCCTTGGTGTTTGCAGCGTAGATCGGTGCATCCTCCAGGTTTCCATAGGGCTGAACGTGATATACGACGAATATGCCAGCCAAAGCAGCAGCGAACAGGCAGGGGAGGGCAGCATAACGTCCGACAAGCCTCCATCGCTTTCTGATGAGGCTGACAAAGAACAGGCAAAGGCTGTACCCCAGCATAGCCCCAAGCGTGTTGCAGATCAGGTCATCGATATCCGCTTGTCCTCGGCCAAGCAGATATTGAAGCACTTCGATCCCCAGAGATACACCAACTCCCGCCATCAGCATCCAATGCCACCGGCGGAAGGCTTTTCCCGTAAGCGGGAGGAGCACGCCCAACGGAATAAACATGGCGATATTCAGCAAAGGATTCAGCCAGGTCTGGAGTGTAAACGCATTCCACGCCTCCCGGAACGCCAAAAGCGGGTAGAGCTGAAATCCCATTTGCATACCGTCCATGCGATTCATAAAGGTGATCGCTGCCAGTCCGCCCAAATAACAAAGCAAGAGCAGAACAGCCACGGCTTGTCCTTTGGGAAACTTCTTTCCATCTCGGCGGTATTTCCGGTCCAGCAGGAAAAGGAGTAGCACGCCTGTTACCACCCCAATCAATGCAGGAGGGACCGCTTGACGGAACTCGTAGAAAATCGTTTTGATAAAGTCATACATATGATCTGCCTCCGCCAAAACTGCAAAAATATCTTTCCTGAGCAAGCCTTCCTATTTTTAAAGTATAACATATGCATCCGGAATCCACAAACAGCAGGTCCGCTGTTTCTGGACTTGTTATCTGCCATTCCGTCGAAAAAAACAAAAAACCGCTGATTTCATTTGAAATCAGCGGTTTTTTGGTACGCCGTGAGGGATTCG
>CAUWEK010000069.1:0-9613 GCA_963557435.1 uncultured Dysosmobacter sp. | reverse complement strand
CAGGTCAGCGATCTGGAATGTGTGTCTGTATTCGAGCTGGATGGCAACAGGATTTCCGGCACGCTGCAAAATGACAAGACCACCATGCGCTGGCATGGAAAAGATGACCGCAAAGAAAGGGGAAAACTACAAGAATGACGGAGAACAAAAAGGCGGATGGCAGCTTTATGACAAAGCTTGCCACATTCATTGTGGATAAGCGGAATCTATTTTTCCTGCTTACCATCATCATGCTGATCTTCTCCGCTTTTTCCCGCAACTGGGTGGAGGTGGAGAGCGAACTGGCGGCCTATCTGCCCGCGGACTCTGAGACCCGGCAGGCCCTGGATATCATGGAAGAGCAGTTCATCACCTACGGCAGTGCGCAGGTCATGGTGGCGAACATCTCCCAGGACAAGGCTGAGGAGCTGAAAGATCAGATCGCCGGCATAAAAGGTGTGCAGAGCGTGGAATACGACAACACCGAGGACCACTACAACAACGCGTCCGCGCTGTATGCCGTCACGTTTGATTACGATGAGTCGGACGACAACTGCCTGACCAGTCTGGAGGCCATCGAGTCCGCGCTCTCGTCCTATGATGTTTATGTCTCCACCGAGCTGGGCAATACCGAGCAGGAGGCCATCGACAGCGAGGTCCGCGTCATCATGGTCTATGTGGCTGTGATCATTGTACTGGTGCTGCTGTTCACGTCCCAGACCTATGCGGAGGTCCCGGTGCTGATCTTGACCTTCGTGGTTGCCATGATCATGAATCTGGGCACCAATTTCCTGCTGGGGAAGATCTCCTTTGTGTCCGATTCCGTGACCAGCATCCTTCAGCTGGCGCTGTCGCTGGATTATGCGGTCATTTTCTGCAACCGCTACAAGGAAGAGCATCAGACCCTTCCCATCCGGGAGGCGGTCATCGTGGCGCTGAGCAAGTCCATCCCGGAGATCGGCGCCAGCAGCCTGACGACCATCGGCGGCCTGGTCGCCATGATGTTTATGCAGTTCCGCATCGGCTCGGATATGGCGATCTGTCTGATCAAGTCGATCCTGTTTGCGCTGCTTTCCGTATTCGTCGTGATGCCGGGGCTTTTGATGCTGTTCGGCCCGCTGATGGACCGCACGGAGCACCGCAATTTTGTGCCCAAGATCCCCTTCGTGGGCAAGTTTGCCTACAAAACGAGGCACGTTGTACCGGTCCTGTTTACCATTGTGATCGTCATCGCATTTCCTCTCAGCCAGAAATGTCCCTACGCCTACGGCGAGAGTTCACTGGAAACGCCGGTGCTCAACGAGACACAGATCGCGGAGAATATGATCAGCGACAATTTCTCTTCCACCAATATGCTGGCGCTGATGGTTCCCGCAGGCGACTATGAAAAGGAGGCGGCCATCCTTTCCGAGCTGGAGCAATACGACGAGGTGGATTACGCCATGGGAATTGCCAATGTGGAGGCCATGGACGGCTACACGCTGGCGGACCAGCTGACGCCCCGGGAGTTTGCGGAGCTGACGGAGCTGGACTATGAGGCGGCGAAGGTGGTTTACGCCGCTTATGCCGCCGAGCAGGAGGAATACGGCCAGATCCTGGGCAATCTGGACGGCTATGAGGTGCCCCTGATCGATATGTTCCTCTTTGTCTGCGATCAGGTGGACTCCGGCATTGTGACGCTGGACGAAGAACAGACCGATATGCTCAACGAGGCCTACACCCAGATGACCGCTGCCAAAAAGCAGCTGCAGGGCACCGATTACAGCCGCATGCTGGTGTATCTGACCCTGCCGGAGAGCGGCGATGAGACCTATCAGTTCCTGGATACCATCCAGGCGACGGCACAGAAATACTATCCGGACGAAGCGGTCTATGTGGCCGGCAACTCCACCACGGAATACGATTTCCAAAAAGCGTTTGCCCGGGATAATCTGGTGGTCAGCGTGGTGTCCATCCTCATCGTGCTGGTGGTACTGCTGTTCACCTTCAAGTCCGCAGGTATGCCGGTCCTGCTGATCCTGGTCATCCAGGGCAGTATCTGGATCAACTTCTCCATGCCCTACCTCCTCGACGAGCCCCTGTTCTTTATGAGCTATCTGGTGGTAAGCTCCATCCAGATGGGTGCCAACATCGACTACGCCATCGTGGTGGCCAACCGTTACCAGGAACTCAAAGAGCAGATGCATCACCGGGATGCCATCATTGAGACAATGAACTTCGCGTTCCCCACCATCATTACATCGGGCACCATTCTGGCGGTGGCCGGCACCCTGATCGGAATGATGACCTCCACGCCATCCATCACCGGTATCGGCCAGAATTTGGGCCGCGGCACCATCATCTCCATTCTGCTGGTCATGTTCGTGCTGCCGCAGATCCTGCTGGTGGGCGGCAAGATCGTGGATATGACTGCCTTTGAGATGCCGAATGTCACGAAGAAGCACAGCGGCCGCGGCCGCGTCAGGGTGGACGGCATGGTGCGCGGCGAGATCCGCGGTGTAGTCAGCGGCATGATGCACGCTACCGTGGACGGCGAGGTGGACTTGAATCTGATTTCGGGCACCGCATCGGAGGAGGATGAAGATGAAACGGAATAACATAAAAAAGAAAAAGGAGAGGTGGATCGCCGCCGGCCTTGCGGCCGTTCTGCTGGCAGGTTTTCTGTTTCCTGCGCTGGCCTACGCCGCCGAGACCGAGGACGGCGCCATCCACATCCAGTCCCAGCAGGATCTGCAGATCCTGGCGGAAAGCTGCCGGCTGGACACATGGTCCCAGGGCAAGACCGTGATCCTGGATCGTGACATCACCCTGGATGAAGATGCGCAGGATTTCCTGCCCATCCCAACCTTCGGCGGGACATTTGAGGGCGGCGGCCACACCATCAGCGGATTTTCCCTCACCGGGGAGGATTCCAACGCCGGGCTGTTTGACACCCTGCAAAAAAGTGCCGTGGTGAGCAACTTGACCGTGGTGGGGCAGGTGACGCCAAGCGGCGCCGGCGATACCATCGGCGGCATCGCGGGCACCAACTATGGAAAACTGTTGGACTGCTCCTTTGAAGGGGCGGTGAAAGGAAAGGACTCGGTGGGCGGCCTTGTGGGCATCAATGAGACCACGGGACAGCTGATCAGCTGCCGCTACCAGGGAACGGTCACCGGCGAGCACTATGTGGGCGGTATTGTCGGGCAAAACAGCGGCAGCGTGATCCAGTGCCGCAATGACGGCGAGATCAATACCACGGCCGTGGAGGTGTCTGCGGACCTGACGGACCTTTCTTTGCTGGGCACTACGGAGAGCGTGCCCGCCGGCACGGATATCGGCGGCATCGCGGGCTTTTCCAGCGGTGTGATCCAAAGCTGCACCAACACGGGCAATGTGGGCTATGAGCACATGGGCTACAATGTGGGCGGTATCGCGGGGCGCCAATCCGGCTATCTGGATGGCTGCCGCAACACCGGCACGGTCCAGGGACGCAAGGATGTGGGCGGCATCGCCGGACAGCTGGAACCCCAGGTGACCCTTCGATACAACGAGGATCTGTTGGATAAACTGTGGGGAAAGCTGGATACGCTGCAAAGCTTGACGAACCAGGCGGCGACGCATGCGCAAGATACTTCCGGCACCCTATCAGACGACTTTCAGGACCTGTCGGACAACATCAGCGACGCCAAGGACGCGATGAGCGGGCTGAGCGATGCCCTGACCGACTGGGGCAATGAAAATATCGAGCAGATCAATGATGCTTCCGCCCGGCTGTCCTGGGTGATCAACCGGACGGAACCCGTTTTGAACAGAGTCTCAAAGTCGATCTCTCATCTCCGGACAGTGTCAGAGCTGCTGCAGAAGGCGGCGGACGAGGTGGACACGGCGGACGAACACGGCGCAGCGGCCGCCGCGGAATTGGAGAATGCCTCCCGGGACCTGCAGTCGGCCTTCGGGCACGCGGAGAACTGTGCCGGGCATCTGGGCACGGCCCTGGAGCTTGCCGGGAAGATGCTGGGCGGAGACGAAAGCGAAGAAACGACCAGCGAGCTCCTGGCCGAGCTGAATGCCGCCCGGGAGGACGCGCAGAGTGCAAAGACCGCACTGAGCAGCGCCCTGTCCCACGCCGATACCGCACGCGGACATCTGGAGAAGATGGGAGATACCGGCGCCGGGGCACTGGAGAATGTGGCGGCTGCCGCTGAGCCGCTGGATCTTGCACTGGCCGCTCTGGAAAAAGCGGTGGATGAGATAAGCGAGATCGTGGAAACACTGGCGGACGAGCCGGCCATTTCCTTTTCCCCGGTGGACAGCAGCGTGACCAGCCAGGGCGACGCGCTGGACGCGGCACTGTCCCAGATGATCGACAATGCAAACCGGATGAACAGCAATCTCACCGCTGCTACCGATACGCTTGTGGACGATGTGCGTGCCATCAATGACCAGATGGGCGCGATCGCGGATCTGCTGCAGGAAGCGGTGGAGGATGCAAAGAACAAGGACGCCGAGGACCCCATTGAGGATGTCTCGGACGAGGCTTCCGGCGATCCGGCCGCAGGCAAGGTGCTGAGCGCCGTCAACAGCGGTCAGGTGGAGGGCGATGTGAATGTGGCGGGCATCGTGGGGTCCATGTCGGTGGAATATGATTTTGACCCGGAGGACGATCTGACGGAGGACGGCACCCGCTCACTGGATTTTCAGTACAGAACGCTGGCCGTTGTGACGGGCTGCATCAATGAAGGCGGCGTCACGGCCAAGAAAGATTATGCCGGCGGCATTGTGGGCCGGATGGATCTGGGGGCGGTGAAAGCCTGCGAAAGCTACGGGGAAGTAGAGAGCTCCGGCGGCGATTATGTGGGCGGCATCGCCGGCGTTTGCCGCGCCACCATCCGCAACTGCTATATCAAATGCTTCCTGTCCGGCGGCGATTATGTGGGCGGCGTGGCCGGCGCCAGTGAGGACGGCACTGTGGTCTCCGGCTGCTATGCGCTGGTGGAGATCACCGATGGCGGCCGCTGCACCGGCGCTGTCTGCGGTACCGAGACCGGAGAATTTTCCGAAAACTACTATGTGTCCGACACCTTGGCGGGCCTGGGCCGCATCAGCTACGCCGGCAAAGCCGAGCCGATGACTTTTGAGGCGCTGAGCCAGGTGAGCGGCATGCCGGACAAAATGACCCGGTTCACCCTTCGCTTTTTGGTGGAGGATGAAGAGATCAAATCCTATGATTTCTCCTATGGTGACTCCTTCGGTCCGGAGGCATTCCCCGAGATCCCGGTGAAGGACGGGTACTACGCTTCCTGGGATACACAGGACCTGACGGATCTTCATTTTGATAAAACGGTGACGGCCGAATATGTCCGGTATGTGCTGACGCTTTCCTCTGATGTTTCCCGTTCCAGCGGGCGGCCGGTCTTTTTGATGGATGGGGATTTTGACGATGCGGCGGAGCTCACCGTCACCCGCACGGAAGAACCGGAGCTGGTGGACGGCAGATCGGCGATAGAGCAATGGCATCTTTCCTGCTCGGACCCTTCGCAGGAAAGCTATACCGTGCGCTATCTCTCACCGGACGAGTCCGCGGACGGGTACGCTGTATTCGTCCGTGACCAGAATGGGTGGCAAAAAGCGTCCTGCTCTGCGTTCGGCAGCTATCTGGTTTTCACAGTGCCGTCCGCGGAGACGGACGTAGCCGTCGTGCCTGTGGCAAGTGTGTGGTTTAAGATCGTGATCGTGTGCGCCGTGGTGGTGCTGTTGCTGGTGCTGCTGGTCGTGATCCGTCATCACCGCGGCATAAAAAAGAAGAAAGTACCGGCCCCGGTGCACAGTGCCGAAGAAAAAGCGGCGGAAGAAAACGCTGCGGCTGGGCCCGCCAAAAAGAAAAGAAGGCTGGCGATGCTGCTTATCCTCGTGCTGGCGGCTGCTGCCGTATGCGCGCTGGTGGGCGGAAAGCTTGGAGCCGCAGCGGACGCCCGTCAATTGCTGCGGGAATTTGCCGCACAGCCGGAAAGCGCCATGACGCTGTCCATGAACGTCCAGCTGGATGAGACACTGACCAATACAGAAATGGATATCACCCGCACACAGGTGGAAGGCCATGGGGTCAGCTGTATCCACAGCAACGGTATTTCCCTGTATTACGCCGACGGCGCGGTCATCATGGAAAACGGCAGGGCGTTCAAGGTAAGCGAGCTGTACCCGGACTATTCGCTGCTGCCGGAACAGGCCGCGGAGCTTTTTGAGACCGTTTCCTTCTCGACCAGCCGCAGCGACGGGGCTGTGATCTGCCAGCTGACAGCGGAAGGGGAGAACGCCGGGCGGCTGCTGAAGGTCCTGCTGCCTCAACAGGCGGACGATCTCCCGGATACCCAAAAGCTGACCGTAGAGCTTACATATTCGGAAGATGAGATCCTTTCGCTTGCCTTTTCTTCCCAGGGAACGCTGGTGGATGACGGGAAGACCCCGTATACCCTGACCGCTGAACTCAAGCCCAAGAGCGTCGATTCGGAATTTGCTGTCCCCGAGGCGGTGAGAAACACGGTTTGCTCCGGAAATGTGGAAGGAGAGGTCTCTATTTCGGAAGACCTGTTCCGCCTGCTCAGCGCCTGGACGACGATGGGACAGGAGGATTCCTTCACGGCGGACGTGCAGCTGGGCGTCGATTGCGGTCCTGTTTCACTCAATGAGAGCTTGAAGTACGGCCAGGCGCTTGCAGAGGGAGAGCCCATCAGCTTTGTCCGCAAGGACGATCTTGCCGTCTATTTTGCGGGAGGGACCTTCTGTGACCAAAACGGCGTGCTGCTGACACAGCAGGACAGTGCGCTCGTGGATCGTGCGCACCTGCTGGAGGTGCTCAAGCAGATCTGCCTGAACAGTGAGTTTGACTGCACGGACACCGGAAACGGCACCTGGCTGTACACACTGACGCTGGATGAAAGCGCCATGAAGACGGTCGCCTATGCTGCGGCGCCCGAAATGGAATCGCTGCCGGTGACGCTTGCTTCAGGCAGCGTGCAGATCACCGTGAGCGATACCGGCATCAAGGAGATCGAGTGTTCCTGCACGGGGGGACTGGAAGCTTTGGAGGAAGCGGCGCCTGTGACGGTGTCCGTGAAAGTGCTGTTTGTCCATAACAGTGAATTTGAGGTTCCCGGCGCGGTGCAGGAACGGCTGATGCAGGAGGGGGGAATAGATGATGGAGAATAAGATCATCTGCATCGGACGGGAATTCGGCAGCGGCGGCCATGAGATCGCCGTGCGCACGGGGGCCAGGCTGGATATCCGGGTGTATGAAAAGGACCTTTTTCGTCTGGCGTGCCGGTACGGAGAGCTTTCCGAGAAAATAATGGAGTCTGCGGACGAAACAGCCACCAACCCGTTTTTGTACCGGACCGTACACGAGGGGAACTATCATGTCACCCGCGGACTGCCCACCTCGGAGGTGCTCTTTGAACTGCAAAGCCACGAGATCCGCCATATCGCAAACAGGGAAAGCTGCATTTTCGTGGGCCGCTGTGCGGACTATGTGCTGCGGGAAGAGAATGTGAAACTGCTGCGGGTTTTTGTACGTGCCCCGCTGGAAAAGCGCATTGCGCGCAAGATGCAGCAGGAAAACCTCACCCGGGAAAAGGCGGTCCGCCTTGTGCGGAAGATGGATAAACAGCGGAAAAAGTACTATGAGTCCTACACCGGACTTGTTTGGGGTGCGCCGGATGGGTGTGACCTGTGCATCGATACCGGTGTCACGGATTTTGATGCTGCTGTGGGCCAGATCTGCGCAGCCTATTCCGCTATGTAGCCGGATATGCGTGCTGCGAAGGTGGTCCGCGTTGGACGCGGGGGGCGTTCCGTGTGCGGGGCCCTTCCGCTGCAAAAAATGGGAGCAAGCGATCGCTTGCTCCCATTTTTTGCGGCGACCACAGCGTGTTGGGCCCGCTCCTCTCCATGCACAATGGCCGCGCTGAAAGCCGGCTTGCCGTCATGCTTGCCGCGAGCGGGGGGTGGGTTCTTCTGGACAAGCGCGGCGGTTTTTGATACAATCATTCCATATCATTTATGTGGAAATTCAATGGATGCAGAGGAAACACGCCATGCCCATGGACATGAAAGCCAAAATCGGAGAGACGCTCAGCTAGCTGCTTTGCCGCAAACCGCTGGATAAGATCACCGTCAAGGAACTGGTGGATACGTGCGGGATCAGCCGGCAGACATTTTATTATCACTTTCAGGACATCATGGATGTGGTGGAGTGGAACCAGCACCAGTCGCTCCGGCAGGCCATCGAGGCCAGCTTGGCCGCGCCCACGGAGCAGGACGCCATCCGGGGCATCGTGTCGGAGACGGTGAAGCGGCGGGAGCAGATCCGGCAGATGCTGTCCTCTCAGCGGGGCCGGGAAATTGAGCAGCTGCTGGTCAAGGCGGTGAGCACCTATCTAAGAGAGATGCTGCTGGTGAAAGCACCGGGCTTTACGCTGCCGCCGGCTGATGTGGAGGCGGCGCTGTGCTTTTACGCCTGGGGCATGGTGGGCATGATGCTCACGGGGCTGGAAAACAAGCATCTGGACGAAGAACTGCTGGCAGACCAGATGCTTCGGCTTTTATCGGGCGGGATCTCTCTGCGCCCGGATGATGCTGCGCTGCACTGAACGGATTTTGCCGGGACACGGAAAAAATATAAACAAAGGGCCGGAAGTGTCAAAAAAATTGACACTTTCGGCCCTTTGTCTATACAGGGAGGCAAAACTGACAGTGGTCAAATCGGGAAGATACTGTTATAAAAGAAGCCGTGGACCGCGGAAAGAGAGGTGGGTGCCATGGAAGGAACCAACGGGCTGTTCTCCGCAAAGCTCAAAGAGCTGGAACGGGAATACGGACAGCTGCAAAACGGTCTTCATCACCTGGAGGACGGCCGGGAAGGCGGACAGCGGGAGCTGGATCAGATCTGGCGGGAGTACGAGGAACAGCTGGCGCGTCTGGAGCGCACGGCCCGGAGCTGCCGCTCGCCTGCCATGGCACAGATGGCGGCTTTGCAGCGGGAATACGAACAGAAGATGGAGCAGATCCTGCAAGAGCGCCTGACGGGATCCGGCAAGGAGCGGCAGGCAGAGGCCGCGGCGCTCTATGCCGAGTATGCCATAGATTTTGCAGTTCAGACCATGCGCTATGCGCTGATGGCGGCGCTGACCGCCGCCCGGCTGCAGGAAAAACTGCGTGCGCCTGATGCGGAAGGAGAGAACGATCAGTATGAATGAAGTCAAAAGACCCAAAAAGCCACTGCTCTATTATTACGGTATCATCCTCCTGGTGTTGATGCTGTTCAACCTGCTGGCGCTGCCCCGCTTCGCGGAGGGGCAGGTGGTCGAGGTGGACTACGGCACCTTCATGTCCATGACGGAAAACGGCCAGATTGGACGGGTGGAGCTGCAGGAGCAGGAAAACCGCATTTTGTTCACCAATCAGGAGGAGACGACCATCTATAAAACGGCCATGGTGGACGATCCGGAGCTGACGCAGCGGCTCCACGACGCCGGGATCCCGTTTTACGGGCAGGAGATCCGCCAGGAGTCTCCCATTTTGTCCGTCCTGCTGACGTGGGTGCTGCCGTTGGTGATCTTCATTGCCATCGGACAGTTCATGTCCAAAAAGCTCATGG
>CAUWEK010000068.1:0-9682 GCA_963557435.1 uncultured Dysosmobacter sp. | reverse complement strand
GTAGGTAGCCCGGTCCAGCGTGACATTTCCCATTTGCAGCTGCGAGTGTGCCTGGACGATCTGTGTGCGGGTCATGGCCCGGATCCTGGCCAGCAGTTCCCGGGAATGAAAGGGCTTTGTCAAATAGTCGTTTGCGCCGGCGTCCAGCCCCAGGACCTTGTCGTCCACTTCGGATTTTGCCGTCAGCAGCAGGACCGGGATCAGGTTTCCTCTTTTCCGGATCTCTTTCAGCACGGTGATCCCGTCGGCTTTGGGCATCATCACGTCCAGGATGACACCGTCATAATTGTCGGCTTCCAGGTATTCCAGGGCCGCCTGCCCGTCATAGGCGGCATCCACGGAATAGTTGTTCCGCTCCAGAATGGCTGTAAGCGCCTTGGAAAGCGCCAACTCATCCTCTGCCAGTAAAAGTCGCATGATGCATTCTCCTTCCATGTCCAAAATCAGTGAAAAGCGGTGGCTCCGCTTGCCCTTTTTCGATGGATACATCTTAAAGGATTCACCTTAAATGGAAATAAAAGACTGCAAATAAACGGAAAACGGCTTCAAACCTCAAGGCAGCGGGCTGATGGGTTATTCCTCCTCTTTGCGCAGGGTGGTCAGGTTTTCCTGAAGCTGGTCCTGGAACAGCTCCATGGCTCTGGAGAAGGTCTGGGATTTTTTCCATACCAGATACATTCCCAGTTCCAGTCTGGGCTTCAGAGGCCGAAAGCACAGGCTGCTGCCGGTGGTGTTCACCAGCTTGTCCAGAGTGAATGCGTAGCCCATCCCCTCGTCCACCATCAAAGAAGCGTTGTAGATGAGATTGTAGGTGGCGACGGTATGAAGCTCTGACGGCTCTTTTTTCAGCCAGCGGTAAAGGCCGCTCTTGTTGTCCACCTGCCGGGAGAGGATCAGGGGTTTATCCCACAGATCCCGGGGGGAGACGGCGTCTTTTTCCGCCAGAGGGCTGCTGCGCTGCATCAAAACGCCCCAGGTGTCTTTCATGGGCAGCTCCATATAATTGTATTTGACTTTATCGATGTCGCCCAGCAGAATGCCAAAATCCAGCAGCCCTTTGTCCAGACGCTCGCATACGTCCACCGCGTCGCCGCTGACGATGTGGAAGAGAATGCCTGGATAGCTCTTTTGGAGCCGGCGGGCTGTTTTGACGATCTGCCGTACGCCATCGGTTTCCCCGGTGCCGATATAAATGTCACCGCTGATGCTCTCATCAGACTGAGCGATCTCTTTTTCCGTCCGGCCCACCAGGTCCAGGATCTCCTCTGCCCGCTTCCGCAGCAGCATGCCGTCCTCAGTCAGAGTGATCTTCCGGCTGCCCCGGATCATCAGCGGCTTGCCCAGTTCTTCCTCCAGATCCCGCAGCTGCCGGGAGAGGGTGGGCTGGGTCAGATGCAGAGCCTGGGCCGCCGCAGAGATGTTCTGTTCCCTTGCCACCGCAAGAAAATATTGAAGGACCCGCAATTCCATAGGAAGAACCTCCGAAAAGATTATTTGCCGCGCAGCTTCTTCTGAAAGAAAAAAAGGGAGATCAGACTGGGGACCCCGATCCAGACTGCCATGGCGCAGAGGGTCACCGCCTCAAAATCAGAGATCGTTAACGCGCATGCCACATAGAGCAAAACAGTGGGAAATGAAAGGATCCCCAAAATCCGGTGGGCCAGATTCCAGGTGTCCTTGTCCTGCACCGTCCATGGAAGGCGGAGGCCTGTGTGCCGGTTATAGGGCAGCTTTGGCGCAATGATTCCGGTAAAGAGCATGACACAGGATACCAGTGCCAGGGCCAGCAGTTTTTCGCCCTCCTCTGAGAACGTAAGCTTTCGGGCGGCTTCCAGTCCGGAGACAGCCGTTGCCAAGACGAAAATGCCCAAATTGAACCAGGTGGCGGCGCGAAGGACATCGAGCCTCAGATCGTCTGTAGTCACGCTGGTCAACAGCGCCAGATTCCGCAGCAGCACCACAACTGCGGCTAGCGTGCAGATCCCCGCCAGCAGGATCGATACGACTTCGTGTTCCATGCGCAGCGCCAGCAGCATGACCAAAAAGGAAAAAAGCAGAATCATTCCGCGTTTGCTGCTTGCCTGCCGCAGCAGGTTTTCCCGACGGGTTTTCTCTGCCAAGAGCGCGTTGGCTTTTTCCAGATCTGCGGCCAAATCCGCATGGGCTGCATCGTCCGGCTCCAGTTCCAGAAGCTGACTGACCGACACGTCCAGCAGCTGTGCCATGTGGATGAGAATGTCCGCATCGGGAACGGACCGCCCGGTTTCCCATTTGGATACGGTCTGCCTGACTACATTCAATTTTACTGCCAGTTCTTCCTGGCTCATGCCTTTTGACTTTCGGAATCGCTTGATGGTCTCACCAATCATGGTCTTGGGACTCCTTTCCGCCTTGTTCGGCAGGATCAGGATACGTAAAGACCGCCCTGTATGCAAGCAACGAAAATTAACAAAGGCACATACGGCGGAAAAGGCCCGTTTGACGGCGGGGCATACTGGGGGCGGTTTTGCTCTGCGTACATCTACTATTATAGCGCGGTGAAAGTATAGCTTTCAAGCATAATAAGATATTCTATATAGGTATTTGTTATTATATTAGGACGATGCTACAATAAAGCCAACAAAACATAACATCAGGAGTACAAGATGGATCTACAAGCATTTTTGGAGCATCTGGACAGCGGGAAACCGGTGGAAGGCGGCAGCGAAGCCCACCTTTTCATGCATGGGGTCAGCCAGGAGGCGCTGCGGATCACGGCCCAGATCAACGGCAGCTACCATGAGCCGGAGCAGCTGCGTGCGCTCTTTTCGGAGCTGATCGGCAGGCCGGTGGACGAGAGCTTTGCCCTGTTTCCGCCCTTCCACACGGACTGCGGAAAGAACATCCACGTTGGCAAGCACGTATTCATCAATATGGGCTGCAAATTTCAGGACCAGGGCGGCATTTTCATCGGAGACGGCACGCTGATCGGCCATAATGTGGTGCTGGCGACGCTCAACCACGCCAAGTCGCCCCGTGATCGCGGTACCATGATTCCGGCACCCATCCACATCGGCAAGAACGTGTGGATCGGGTCCAACGCCACCATATTGCCCGGCGTGACCATCGGAGACGGCGCTATCGTGGCGGCCGGTGCCGTGGTGACCCGGGATGTGCCGGAAAACACCATTGTAGGCGGCATGCCCGCCAGCGTCATGCGACAGCTCAGTGAGGAGGAACTGCAATGAGCAAAAAAGTTTTAGTCATCTCCACCAGCCCCCGGAAAGGGGGAAACTCCGATGCTCTGGCGGATGAATTTATCCGCGGTGCCCAGGAGGCCGGCAACCAGGTAGAGAAGGTCACCCTGTATGATAAAAACATCGGATTTTGCAGGGGGTGCCTCACCTGCCAGAGCACCGGGTGCTGTGTCATCCGGGACGATGCGGACACCATCGCCCAGAAAATGGGGGCGGCCAATGTGATCGCCTTTGCCACTCCTATCTACTACTATGGGATGTGCGGCCAGATGAAGACCATGCTGGACCGGTCCAATCCGCTGTTTTCCGCTGACTATCGGTTCCGGGACATCTGCTTGCTGGCTGCGGCGGCGGAGGAGGATGCGCACACGGTGGATGGAGCGGTCACGGGCCTGATGGGCTGGATCGACTGTTTTGAAAAGGCATCCCTGGCCGGAACGGTCTTTGCCGGCGGCGTGACGGCCGTGGGAGAGATCCAGGGCCACCCCGCACTGAAAAAGGCCTATGAAATGGGCAAGCGTGTTTGATCGTTCAGGAGGAGAAAGTATATGAATTCCAGATATGATGGATATTCCTTCCCGCTGCGGGACACCGTCACCCGGGAGAAAGTGCGCTTTCACAACCGCTACGGGATCGAGCTTTGCGGTGATCTGTACCTGCCCAAGGGCGCCCACGAAAAGCTGGCCGCTGTGGCGGTGTGCGGCCCCTTCGGCGCTGTGAAGGAGCAGTGCTCCGGGCTGTACGCCGAGGAGCTGGCCTCCCGTGGCTTTGCCGCCCTGGCTTTTGATCCCTCCTTCACCGGGGAGAGCGGCGGCGCGGTGCGGAACGTGGCCTCGCCTGACATCAATACAGAGGATTTCTCCGCCGCAGTGGATTTTCTCTCCACCCGGGACTTTGTGGACGGGGAGAAGGTGGGGATCCTCGGCATCTGCGGCTGGGGCGGCATGGCACTGAATGCCGCCGCCATGGACACCCGCATCAAGGCCACGGTCACTTCCACTATGTACGATATGACCCGGGTGAACGCCAAGGGCTACTTCGACGCCGCCGACAGTGCCGATGCCCGGTATGAGACGAAAAAGGCCCTCAACGCCCAGCGGACGGAGGACTACAAAAACGGGACCTACGCCCGGGCAGGCGGCGTGGTGGACCCGCTGCCGGAGGACGCGCCGTTCTTTGTGAAGGATTATTACGACTACTACAAGACGGAGCGGGGCTATACGGAGCGGTCTTTGAACTCCAATGACGGCTGGAACGTGACTTCCTCGCTGTCCTTCCTCAATATGCCCATCCTGCATTACAGCAGCGAGATCCGCGGCGCCGTGCTGATGATCCACGGGGAGAAGGCCCACTCCTGCTACTTCAGCCGGGACGCCTTCGCCGACATGGTGAAGGACAGTCCCTATGCTGCCAACAAGGAGTTGGTCATCATCCCCGGTGCGGTCCACACCGACCTCTACGATCAAAAGGACATCATCCCCTTTGACAAGATCCAGCAGTTCTTCCTGGAACATTTGAAGTAAATGCCGCGGCAGCAAAGGAGGGCACCCATGGTGAAATTATTCTGCATGCTCCTTGCGGTCTTCAGCCTCTCTGCATGCATACCGGGAGAGACGACTGTCTCATCCGATGGACTCAAGACAGCAGACGAGTCTCACCAGTCCCAGGAAACACTGGACGGTCAGGCGGAGTCCGCTTTGAAGATCACCGTTGGAGACCACGAGCTGCTGGCTGCTTTTGAGGATAACAGCTCCGCCGAGGAGTTCCGGGAACTGCTTGAAAAAGGTCCGATCACGATCGAGATGGAGGATTACGGCGGCTTTGAGAAGGTGGGGCCCCTGGGCACGTCGCTGAGCCGGAACGATACCCACATCACCACGCAGCCTGGTGATGTGATCCTCTATCAGGGCAATCAGATCACCATTTATTACGGTACCAATTCCTGGAGCTTTACCAGGCTTGCCAGGATGGATGATCCCGCAGACTTGCAGGAAAAGCTGGGAGAGGGGACCGTTTCAGTTACGTTTTCTCTAGCATAGGAGGTAGATGCAACATGGCAGTAAAACAGACGGCGGGCCGGGAGGCCCTGGGGGAGTTCGCGCCCAAATTCGCGGAACTGAACGACGATGTGCTCTTTGGTCAGGTCTGGAGCCGGGAGGACAAGCTCTCTCTGCGGGACCGATCCCTGGTCACCGTAGTGGCCCTGATGTCCCAGGGGCTGGTGGACAGCTCGTTCCAGTACCATCTGGCGACCGCCCGGCAAAACGGGATCACCCGGCAGGAGATCGCGGAGATCCTGACCCATGCGGCCTTTTACGCCGGCTGGCCCAAGGCCTGGGCCGCGTTCCGCATGGCAAAGGAGGTCTGGGCGGATGAGGCTGCCGCGGACAATGCCAGAGCGCAGCACCAGGCGGAGATGGTGTTTCCCATCGGGGCACCCAATGACGGCTTTGCGCAATATTTCACGGGCCGGAGCTATCTGCAGCCCCTTTCCATCAGCCAGGTGGGCACCTACAATGTGACCTTTGAGCCTGGCTGCCGGAACAACTGGCACATCCACCATGCCTCCAAAGGGGGCGGACAGATGCTGCTCTGCGTGGCCGGCCGCGGCTGGTATCAGGAGTGGGGCCAGGCGGCCCGAGAGCTGCACCCGGGGGATGTGGTCAATATCCCCCCAGAGGTAAAGCACTGGCACGGCGCCGCGGCAGACAGCTGGTTTTCTCATCTGGCGCTGGAGGTGCCCGGAGAGGACTGCGCCAACGAGTGGCTGGAGCCGGTCTCCGACGCAGAGTACGAAAAGCTGGGCTGAGGCTTAGCCGCGGCACGCTGACGAAAACCGCCTTTGTCCATTGTATCGACAGAGGCGGTTTCAAAGCTTTTGAAGGGAAATCGGGTCAAAGGAATCTGCCGCTTGTAAGAGCGCGGGGAATGGAGTACAATCGATCATGTATCAGGCGAGGCATAAAGTCAGTCAGGAAGCACCGGAGCGGCTGGCTTGCTGCTTTGTGACTTTTACGCCCAAATGAAATCAGTTTTCGGGAAACAGGAGGTATCGTTATGCGTAAGAATTTTGGAGCCAAGCCCTGGACCTATCCCCAGCCGGTATTCATTCTGGCTACCTATGGCGAGGACGGTACGCCGGACGCCATGAACGCAGCATGGGGCGGCATCAGCGATGACAAGGAGCTGTCTATGTGCATCAGTGCCGGGCACAAGACCACCGCCAACATCCTGGCGCGCAAGGCGTTCACAGTCAGCATGGCCACGGCCGAGCAGATGGTTTCCTGCGATTATGTGGGCATCGAGTCCGGCAACAGTGTAGCCAACAAGCTGGAAAAAGCGGGATGGCACACCACAAAATCAGAATTCGTGGATGCACCGCTCATCGATGAGCTGCCCATGGCCGTGGAATGCCGCCTGGTGAGCTATGATCCGGAGAGCTGCCGTCTGGTGGGTGAGATCGTCAATGTCAGCGCGGACGAGTCGGTGCTGGACCAAGACGGCAAGATCGATCCGGACAAGCTCCGTCCCATCGTCTTTGATCCCGTGCACAACGCCTATCGTGTTTTGGGCGAAAAGGTGGGCAACGCCTTCCGGGATGGCGCGAAGCTGAAATAAGAACATAAGAGACTCCATAAAAACATCAAAACACCGGATGGACTTTCCTGCATTTCGGAAAGTCCATCCGGTGTTTTTTTGGCTCCGGCGGCGCTGCCGGAATGTTTGATTTTGGCTGATCAGGGCTGCACCGCGGTGTGCTCCATAAGACGGATCAGTGCCCGGATGCCCTGGGTATAGGCGCGGACGGAGATGCGCTCATCCGTGCCGTGGACGCCTCGGGCAGCATCCTCCGGAGAAGCCATGAAGGGACTATAACGCAGGCAGGTGTCGCAGATGATCTCATAGCAGTGGGCATCTGTGGCGCCTGCGGTCAGGGACGGCAAAAACACCACGTCCCGGAAGTAGCGGCCCATGGTCTCCACCAGCCGGGCATAGCCGTACCCGTCGGAGCGGGCGGTGGCGGAGGGATCGTTTGCCTGGAGGAACCGCAGTTCCACGCGCTCATCTGCCACGGCCTGACGCACATGCGACAGTACCTGCTCTGCCGTTTCTCCCTCCGCAATGCGGAAGTTCACCACAGCACTCATATCCTGGGGCATGACATTGCAGGCGGCGCTGCTGCCCCGGATGACGGTGGGGGCGATGGTGGTGGTGACGAATGGGAACAGCGCCCGGGTCTCATAGCAGTATCGGGCGATGGCGTCGGCATTTTGGTCCACATCCTGCACCAATGTCTTGAGGGGCTCCTCGGTCACATAGGGGGCGATGGCCCGGAAGGCGCCTGCCATGACCGGCGTCAGGCGGACGGGGAAAGGGTGCTCCACGATGCGGGCAATGGCCTGGCTGATGCGGCCCAGGGACGTTCCGCCGAAGGGGCGGCTGGAGTGGCCGCCTGGGCTGCGAACGGTCAGCTCCAGATCGGCGTAGCCCTTTTCCATCAGCTCCACAGGGGCGATGTACGTCCCGGGCGCACCGTAGGCATCGCCGCTTTCAATGGTGCAGCTGCCCTCGTCCAGGACAAATTCCAGCTGCACGCCGCGGCTTTGCAGGGTCTCAGCGATGGTTTTGGCGCCCAGATTCAGCGTCTCCTCATCGTCGCCGAAGGCCAGATACACCGTACGGCGGAAGGACTGCCCGTGGGAGAGGAGGTATTCCGCCGCCTCCAGACAGCCGAAGACCTGATTTTTGATATCCAGCGTGCCCCGTCCCCAGATGTAGCCTTGGGCGATGGCACCGGAGAAGGCGGGATAGGTCCAGTCCTCCTCCGTGCCCTCCACCACTGGCACCACATCCTGGTGGGACATGAACAGACACGGCCGCAGGCCTGAGTCGCTGCCGGGCAGCGTGATGAGCAGGGAGCGCTGTCCCAGCACCTCCATGGTGCCCGCGGCCATCACATGGGGGTAGCTGGCGCGGATCAGAGCGTGGAGCTGGTCAAAAGGGGCGTAGTCCGTCAGGCTGTGGTCGGCGCAGTTGATGGTTTTGCACTGGATGGCCCGGCTCAGGCGCTCCGCGGCGCCCTGGCCGTCCAGGTCGGGATAATCGCTCTCGCAATCAAAAAACGTATCAATGGATCTCATAAACCTTTATCCTCCAAGTAACGGCTGAGAAATTCCCGGGTACGGGACTCCCTGGGGGCTCCGAACAGCTGGGCTGGGGAACCCTGCTCGAGAATGACGCCCTGGTCCATGAACACCACCCGGTCGCTGACCTCCCTGGCGAAGGCCATCTCGTGGGTGACCACCACCATGGTCATGCCCTCCTTGGCCAGGGCTTTCATCACGTCCAGCACCTCGCCCACGATCTCCGGGTCCAATGCGGAAGTGGGCTCGTCGAAGAGCATGATCTCCGGCTCCATGCAAAGTGCCCGGGCGATGGCCACCCGCTGCTTTTGACCGCCGGAGAGCCGGCGGGAGTCGGCATGGATAAAGCTGCCCAGGCCCACCGCCTTCAGGTGGCGGATGGCGGTCTCCTCCGCCTGGGCCTTGGGGATGTGCCGGACGGACATGGGCGCCATGGTGCAGTTATCCAGCACATTTTTGTTGTTGAAGAGATTGAAGGTCTGAAAGACCATGCCGATCTTCTGGCGCAGGGCATCCAGATCGGTGTCCAGGTCGGTCAGATCCTGGCCGTCGAACCAGATGTGGCCGCAGTCCGGCTCCTCCAGCAGATTCAGGCAGCGCAGCAGGGTGGACTTACCGGAGCCGGAGGCACCGATGATGCACACCACCTCGCCTTTGTGCACGTCCAGGTCGATGCCTTTGAGGACTTTCAGTGGGCCGAAGGACTTTTCCAGCCCACGGATGGAGAGAATCGGTTCCATAGGCACCTCCTTAGTTGGAACTGGGGATCCCGCGATAGGTGCTCAGACTCAGCTTGCGGGAGAGCTTGTTCAAAAGGGCGCTGATGCAGCAGGTCAGGATCAGGTAGATCACGGCGGCCGTCACATAGTTGGGCAGGTACTTGTAGTAGATGCCGGCCACGCTGCTGGCCGCGTACATCAGCTCCACCACACCGATGACATTGAGCACGGAGGAGTCCTTGATGTTGATGATCATCTCGTTGCCGATGGCGGGGATGGAGTTTTTCAGAGCCTGGGGAAAGACCACCTTCATCATGGTCTGCCAGGCGCTCATGCCCAGAGAGCGGGCGGCCTCCGTCTGCCCGGCGTCGATGGACTCCACGCCGCCCCGCAGCACCTCGGAGAGGTAGGCGGCGGAGTTGAGGGAGACGGTGGTGAGGCCTGCGATGTAGAAGCTCCAGATGGTGTTGATCTCCGTGACGGACAGGCTGGTGTGGTCGGTGAAAAGGCCGAAGCCCGCATAGTAGATGATGCAGGCCTGGAGCATCATGGGCGTGCCCCGCACCACCGTCACATACAGCAG
>CAUWEK010000067.1:0-9834 GCA_963557435.1 uncultured Dysosmobacter sp. | reverse complement strand
CGACGCGCAACACGGCGCCACCGGCATCGTCATGGACGTCAAGTCCGGCGCCATTTTGGCCATGGCCTCCTATCCCAACTACGATCCCAATGACTACGGCACCATCTACGATGAAAAGCTCAAGGCACAGCTGGACGAGAAGCTGGCGGAGCTGGAAGCCGACCGCGCCTCCTACGAAACGGAGGAGGACTACCAGGCGGCGGTGAGCGCGGCCACCAGCGCCGTGGTGGGCACCCAGTGGCGCAACAAGTGCATCGATTCCACCTATGAGCCCGGCTCCACCTTCAAGCCCATTACCCTGGCCGCGGCCCTGGAGGAGGGCCTTGTGAACAAGAACACCACCTTCAACTGCACCGGCTCCATCATGGTGCAGGGCTGGGGCAAGCCCATCAACTGCTCCAAGCGCACCGGCCACGGCGTGCAGACCCTGGAGCAGGCGGTGGGAAACTCCTGCAACCCGGCCTTCATCACCATGGGCCTCAAGATCGGCACCGAGACCTACTATGACTATCTTCAGTCCTTCGGCCTGATGGAGACCACCGGCGTGGACATGATCGGTGAGACCAAGGGCATTTTTGCCGATGAGGACAGCTTCAATTCCAATGTGGTGTCCCTGGCATCCTACTCCTTCGGCCAGACCTTCAACGTCACGCCCCTGGAGCTGATCCGGGCCCAGGCCGCCTGCATCAACGGCGGCTACCTCTACACGCCCTATATCGTCGACCAGATCCTGGATGACGACGGCAACATCGTCTTCCAGCACAGCACCGACACGGTCCGGCAGGTCGTCAGCGAGGAGACTTCCGCCGTTGTGCGGGAGTGCCTGGAATACGTGGTGGCCAGCGGCACCGGCCGCAACGGCCAGGTGGCCGGCTACCGCATCGGCGGCAAGACCGGCACCGCCGACAAGACCGGCACCGGCGACGTGGTGGTGTCCTTCATGTGCTTTGCACCGGCGGATGATCCTCAGGTCATCATGCTCATCACCATGGATACCCCCAGCCGTACCACCGGCACCTATGTCTCCGGCGGCAACATGGTGGCCCCCACCGCCAGCCAGATCATGGGCGAGATCCTGCCCTACCTCGGCATCGAGCCGGACTACTCCGCTGAGGAGCTGGTGGGCGCCGACGCCACGGTGCCCAACGTGGTGGGCAAGACCGCAGCGGAGGCCAAGGAGAAGCTGGAGAGCGTGGGCTTTGCCTACAAGACCGTGGGCGACGGAGAGACGGTCACCGACCAGACCCCCGCCGGCGGCGCCATCGTGCCCAACAACGCCTCCATCATCCTCTACCTGGGGGCGGAGAAATCCGATGACCTTTGCACGGTGCCCAATGTGGTGGGCAAGACCGCGTCGGAGGCCAACAAGGCGCTGACCAACGCGGGCCTCATTATGAAGGTCTCCGGTGCTACCACCGTCAGCTCCGGCAACGTTCATGCCATCAGCCAGAGCGTGGCGGCGGGCACAGAGCTGGAGGCCGGCAGCGTGGTGACGGTGCAGTTTGGCGACAGCTCCGTACTGGATTGATACGCGCCGCACTTTCTGCAAGGAAAACGGCACGTTCTGCCGTATATTTCGCAAAATCAACTGCTTATAATGGAGAGTGGCCTCTTCGGCCCAAACTGTTTAGAGGAGAAGATACGAATGAAATTGCGCGCGCTTTTGGAAGGGATCCCCGTGCTGGATGCCACGGCGGACCTGGATATGGAGATCACCGGTGTCAGCTATGACTCCCGTACCACCCGGCCCGGCGAATTGTTTGTGGCCATGACCGGCTTTGCCGTGGACGGACACGACTTCATTCCCAGGGCCGTCTCCGCCGGCGCGGCGGCGGTGCTGTGCGAGCGTGCCCCGGAAGAGAGTATCCCCTGGGTGCGCACAGAAAACAGCCGCCGGGCCCTGGCAGTGCTGGGTGCCAACTTCTACGGCCACCCCGCCGACGCCATGACGATGGTGGGTGTCACCGGTACCAACGGCAAGACCACCACCACCTACCTGCTCAAGTCCATTCTGGAGCAGGCGGCGGGCGCCAAGGTGGGCCTCATCGGCACGAACCAGAACATGATCGGCAGCGAGGTGGTGCCCACCGAGCGCACCACGCCGGAGTCCTTCGAGCTCCAGGGCCTGTTCGCCCGCATGCGGGATGCCGGCTGCACCCATGTGGTCATGGAGGTCTCCTCCCATGCTCTGGCGCTGGACCGGGTCTACGGCGTCCACTACGCCGTGGGCGTGTTCACCAATCTGACCCAGGACCACCTGGATTTCCACAAGACCATGGAAAACTACTGCGACACGAAAGCGGAGCTGTTCCGCCGGTGCGACACCGGCGTCTATAATGCCGACGATCCCTGGGCTCCCCGGCTCATGGCCCATGCCACCTGCCGCAAGCTCTCCTATGCGGAGAAAGCTCCGGCGGATCTGCGGGCGGAGGACATCTGTCTCGAGGCGGATCACGTTTCGTTCACCGTGGTGAAAAAAGAGGAAAAAGTACCTGTAAGGGTTGGCATTCCCGGCCGTTTTATGGTATATAATACGCTGGATGTGTTGGGCGCCGCACTGGCGCTGGGCGTGCCGCTGACCGAGAGCGCCGCTGTTCTGGCCGCTGTGCCCCATGTGAAGGGACGGGTGGAGGTAGTGCCCACCCCCGGCAAGGACTATACCATCCTCATCGACTATGCCCACAGCCCCGACGGACTGGAGAACGTGCTGCGCTCTGTAAAGGACTTCGCCAAGGGCCGCACGGTGGCCCTGTTCGGCTGCGGCGGCGACCGGGATAAAACCAAGCGCCCCAAGATGGGAAAGATCGCCGGCGACATCGCGGACTTCGTGGTGGTCACCACCGACAACCCCCGCACGGAAAAGCCCGCCGACATCATCGCCGACATCCTGCCGGGCGTGAAGGAAACGGGCGCGCCGTTCGTGGTGGTGGAGGACCGGATCGAGGCCATCCACTATGCCATGGACCATGCCCAAAGCGGCGATGTGATCGTCTTGTGCGGCAAGGGCCACGAGACCTACCAGGAGATCAACCATGTGAAGTACCACATGGACGAGCGGGAGATCGTGGCAGACTATTTGGCCGGGAAGTAATGCCGGACGTCCGGCACACATCTGCAAAAGAAAATGAAGGCGCCGGCAGTGTGTGCCGGCAAAGGAAAGGGAGAAGCAAGTCATGACCACACAAGTGCTCGCTGTACTGGCGATCAGCTTCGTGCTGACGCTGGTGATCGGAAAGTTTTTGATACCGGAGCTGCGCAAGCTCAAGGCAGGGCAGGAGATCCGCGAGGACGGCCCCACCTGGCACGCAGGCAAGGCCGGAACGCCCACCATGGGCGGCATCATGTTCATCCTGGGGGCGGGCGTTGCCGTGTTCGCCATGGGCTGGAGCATGATGCTCGACGGGGAGTTCTCCCACCTGTATGTCTATTTGTTCGCACTGATCTTCGGCCTGATCGGCTTTGTGGACGATTACCGCAAGGTGCGCCAGCACCAGAACGAGGGCCTGACCGCCCGGCAGAAGTTTGTATTGCAGCTGCTGGCGGCGGTGGTGTTTTTGTGCCTGATGCGCTATGAGGGGCTTTTGACCAACCTGCTGTACATTCCCTTTGTGGGGGTGACCGTGGAGGTCAACTGGATCGTGTATCTGGTGTTCGCGGCCTTCGTCATCGTCGGCTGCGTCAACGCCGTGAACCTTACCGACGGCATCGACGGCCTGGCGTGCAGCGTCACCTTTGTGGTCATGGCCTTTTTCACGGTCACGGCCGTCAGCTGGGAGATGCTGGACCTGGCGCTGTTCCCTGCGGCGCTCACCGGCGGCCTGGCGGCGTTTTTCGTCTATAACCACCACCCGGCCAAGACCTTCATGGGCGATACCGGGAGCCTGTTTCTGGGCGGCGCCGTGGCGGCCATGGGCTTTGCCATGGATATGCCGCTGATCCTGGTGCCTGTGGGCATCATCTACATCGCGGAGACCCTCTCCGACATCATCCAGGTGGGCTACTTCAAGGCCACCCACGGCAAGCGCTTTTTCAAAATGGCGCCGCTGCACCATCATCTGGAGCTGTCCGGCTGGAGTGAAGGCAAGCTGGTGGCGGTCTTTTCCGGCATCACGCTGGTGTGCAGCCTGCTGGCTTATTTTGCCGTGCAGGGGCGCTATTGAGTTATCGTGCAGACCACGCGCAGACCACGCGGGAGAGGAGGCAGGCCCATGGCATCGGAGAGAAGGCGGCGGCCCCTGACAAGGGAAGAGGCGCTGCGCATCCAGGAGCGCCGGGCGCGGCAGCGGGAAAAGGAGCAGGAGAGCCGGGAGCTGGCCCGCGGTCCCATTGACCTGCCGTTTTTTGTGCTGGTGGTACTGCTGACGGTCATCGGCCTCATTATGCTGCTGTCCGCCAGCTTCCCCTCCGCCTACTATGAGACAGAGGGGGAAAACCCCCTGTTCTACTTCACCCGCCAGGGCGTGTTTGCCATTATGGGCCTGGCGGCCATGCTGCTGATCGGCAAGATCAATTACCAGCGGTTCCGGGCCCTGGCCCAGCCGCTTTTGTTCCTGTCGGTCATTTTGCTGGTGCTGGTGCTCATCCCCCATAACCCCATCGCCATCACCCGCAACAACGCCACCCGCTGGCTGGGCATTCCCGGCACGTCCCTCCAGTTCCAGCCCTCGGAGGTGGCCAAGGTGGCGGTGGTGCTGTATTTTTCCGACAGCATCTCCAAAAAGAAAGACCTGATGCGTACCTTCCGCCATGGCATTTTGCCCTATGCCATCATATTGGTGGTGCTGGCGGCGCTGGTGGGCCTGGAGCCGCACCTCTCCGGTGCCATCCTCATCATGGGCGCCGGCGCCGTGCTGATGCTGGTGGGCGGCATCAACTGGGCATGGGTAGGCGGCGCCATAGGCGCCGCGGGCGTCATGATGTACCTGGTGCTGTTTGTCATCGGCTACAACACCTCCCGCATCGAGATGTGGCACAACCCCTGGGCGGACGCCCAGGGCAAGGGCTATCAGCTCTCCCAGAGCCTCATTTCCATCGGCTCCGGCGGCCTTCTGGGTGTGGGCCTGGGCCGCAGCCGCCAGAAGTTCCTCTTCCTGCCCGAAGAGCACAACGACTTTATATTTGCCATCGTCTGCGAGGAGCTGGGGCTCATCGGCGCGGCCATCATCATGCTGCTGTTTGCCGCATTGATCCTCCGGGGCTACTGGATCGCCCTCCATGCCCGGGACCGCTTTGGAAGCCTGCTGGTGGTGGGCGTGATCACCCTCATCGGATTGCAGACCTTTTTGAACATCGGCGTGGTGACGGGCCTGCTGCCCACCACCGGCATCTCCCTGCCGTTTTTCAGCTACGGCGGCACTGCCCTTTCCATCCAATTGGCGGAGATGGGCATCGTGCTGTCCGTCTCCAGGCAGATGAAGCCCACCAAGGCCGGATAGGCCCAAGAATCGAGGTAGTTTTCCTATGACAAAACCCCTGGAGCGGGTATTGTTCACCTGCGGCGGCACGGCGGGGCATGTGAACCCCGCCATCGCCCTGGCCCAGCTCATGGCGGAAAAGGACCCGCGGACCCGTTTTTTGTTCGTGGGCGCGGACCGGGGCCTGGAGAAGGATCTGGTCCCCCAGGCGGGCTATGATTTTAAAACCGTCCATATTTCCAGCTTTCACCGCTCGGTGAAGCCTGCGGAGATCCGCCATAACCTGATTTCTCTTTACAATCTGGTCCGCTCCCCCGCGGAAGCGCGGGCCGTGCTGCGGGATTTCCGGCCGGACGTGGTGGTGGGCACGGGGGGCTATGCCAGCTTCCCCATGGTGAAAGCCGCCGCCAAGGCGGGCATCCCCACGGCGGTGCATGAGTCCAACATGGTGCCGGGACTGACCACGGAGCTGCTGGAGCCCTACGCCGACCGGATCATGGTGGGCTTTGAGGCCTGCCGGGCCCACTATCATCACCCGGACAAGGTGGTGGTCACGGGCACGCCGGTGCGGGGAGACTTTTTCAAAATGACTCGTCAGGAGGCCAAGGCCGCCCTGGGCGTGGATGACGGACGGCCCCTCATCGTGTCCTTCTGGGGCTCTCTGGGCGCTGCCGGTATGAATAGGGCCATGGCGGATTTCCTGGCCCTGGAGGCGGCGAAGGAGCCCTTCCACCATATCCACGGCGCGGGAAAAAGCGGCTACGGCCAGGTGCTGGCGGCGCTGAAGGAAAAGGGCGTGGACCTTGCCGACCATCCGGCGCTGCAGGTGCGGGAATATATTTACGACATGGCCACCGTCATGCGGGCGGCGGACCTGGTGCTCTGCCGGGCCGGCGCGTCCACCATCAGTGAACTGACGGCGCTGGGCGTGGCGGCGGTGATCGTGCCGTCCCCCTATGTGACCAATAACCACCAGGAGAAAAACGCCCGGGTGCTGGAGAAGGCCGGCGGCGCGGCGGTGGTGCTGGAAAAGGACGCGGACGGACAGGCACTGTTCCAGACGTCCTGCGCCATTTTGCACGATGCCGATGCCCGCTCCCGCATGGAAAAAGCCATGGCGGGACTGGGCCTTCCTGACGCCACCGAGCGTATTTATCAAACCATTTTGCAAATCTGCCGGTAACCGGCGCATCTCTCCCTCCATAGGATGGACTGTTCAGCCATTTGTTTGATCGCGGAGGGAGACACCATGAGTGAGATATTGATACAAGGCGGCGCGGGCCTGGAAGGAGAGGTGTGCGTCCAGGGGGCGAAAAACAGCGTGCTGCCCATCCTGGCGGCAACCATCCTCACGGGCGGTCAGGTGCTGCTGGAGGGCTGTCCCGCGCTGCGGGATGTGGACGCCTCCGTGGAGATCCTGCGGGCGCTTGGCTGCCATGCCCGGTGGAACGGAGATACCCTTTTTGTAGACACCGCCCCCATGACCGGCTGCGCCATCTCCGACGCCCTCATGCGCCGGATGCGCTCGTCCGCCATTTTCCTGGGAGCCGTGCTGGCCCGCTGCGGCCGGGCGGAAATGAGCTATCCCGGCGGCTGCGAGCTGGGACCCCGGCCCATCGATCTGCACCTTGCGGGTCTGAGGGACCTGGGCGCCCAGATCCGGGAGGAGGGGGGCTTTCTCCACTGCACCGCCCCGCATCTGACAGGACGGGAGATCGTGCTGGCGCTGCCCTCTGTGGGTGCCACGGAAAACCTGATGCTCGCTGCCTGCGGCGCCGAGGGCGTGACGGTCATCGCCAACGCCGCCCGGGAGCCGGAGATCGTGGATCTGCAGGACTTTCTCAACGCCTGCGGCGCGGATATATCCGGCGCGGGCTCGTCCGCCGTGGTCATCCGGGGCGGCAGAAAGCTGCACGGGTGCCGCTATCGCTGCATGAGCGACCGGATTGTGGCGGCTACTTACCTTTGTGCCGTGTGCGCGGCGGGGGGCGACGTGTTTTTGCGCCGGGCACGGGAAGAGCACCTGGCCACCGTCACCGCTTCTCTTCGCCAGGCAGGGTGCGCCATTACATCCGACAGTGCGGGCATCGCCTGCCGGTG
This sequence comes from uncultured Dysosmobacter sp., assembly GCA_963557435.1. Lineage (GTDB taxonomy): Bacteria > Bacillota > Clostridia > Oscillospirales > Oscillospiraceae > Oscillibacter. The sequence goes on along the minus strand of CAUWEK010000067.1, from coordinate 2,320 downwards.
CATGGGCCGTCCCCGGGCGGTGCGCCCGGTGCGCACGGCGCCCTATCCCGGCTTTCCCACCGACGCCCAGGCCATTTTGATGGCCGCGCTGGTGCGCTCGGAAGGCACCACGGTATTCGAGGAGAACATCTTTGAAAACCGCTACCGCCATGTGGATGAGCTGATCCGCATGGGGGCGGATATCCGGGTGTCCGGCCGGACGGCGGTGGTCACAGGCGTGGAGCAGCTGAGCGGTGCGGCCGTGCGCTGCACGGACCTGCGGGGCGGCGCGGCCCTCTGTGTGGCCGCTTTGGCGGCGGAGGGCGAGACGCGCCTTTTTGAAACGAAGCATATCGACAGGGGCTATGAGGACATCGTCCGGGATCTGCGGGCACTGGGCGCCCGGATCTCCAGAACGGAAGAAATGAACTGAGGAGCACAGCATGGCACGACGCAGACATTCCAACCGAAAGCGCAGGCGGGGAAGCTTTGGCTTCCTCTATAAAGTGCTGTCCATGTTGGTGATCTGCGGCTGCCTGGTGGCGGCGCTGACGCTGTTTTTCCGGGTGAATACCATCGTGGTCACCGGCCAGCAACGCTACACCCAGGACCAGATCGTGGAGGCCAGCGGCGTAGGCGTGGGCGACAACCTGTTTTTGCTCAATAAGTACGCCGTGGCCGGCAGCATCCGCACGGCGCTGCCGTATGTGGATGAGATCCGCATCAACCGCAAGCTTCCGGATACCCTGCTCATCGAGATCAAAGAGTGCGGCACGCCCATGGCGGTGGTGCAGGACGGCTTTGCCTGGCTGGTCAGTCCCAGCGGACGCATCGTGGAACAGCTGGAGGCGGCCCAGGCGGAGGACTATGCCGTCATCAGCGGCTGTCAGCTGCTGGCGCCCTCTGTGGGAACGCGCCTGGCGCTGGCCACGGAGTACGCCTCCCAGCAGCAGAGCCTGCTGGATCTGATGTCCGCGCTGGAGGCGGCGGGGCTCAGCGACCAGGTGGACGCCATCCGGCTGGATGACCTGTCGGAGCTGGTCATGGAGTACGCCGGACGCTTTTCCGTGGAGCTGCCCTATGGGGCCGATTACGAGCGCAAGCTGCGGGCGCTGGTGCAGGTGGTGGATCAGCTGGAGACCAACCAGACCGGCACCATCCAGATGACCTGGGACAACGGAGAAGTGCATTTTATCGAAAACTGACGAACCGTGGGAGAGGGGTGTTTTCCCCCTGTGTTTCTTTAGAAAAAACTCCTGGAAAAGGCAGAGGGCTACTTGACCGCGGCGGCAAAGTGTCATACAATAAACTAAATCCGGCAACCACAGGATATTGCGACATTCAAGGGCGGTACCGCCCTTTTGCACAAATGATAGTAGGAGGCACACTATGGCGTTTGGATTGGAGACCGGTCCCGATACCGTTGTCAATATTAAAGTGATCGGCGTGGGCGGCGGCGGCAACAATGTGGTAAACCGCATGGTTCGCTCCGGCACCAAGGGCGTGGACTTTGTGGCGGTGAACACCGATAAGCAGGCACTGAATGTTTCCAGTGCTACATACAAGATCCAGATCGGCGAGAAGCTGACCCATGGTCAGGGCGCCGGCTCCGACCCCGAGGTGGGCCGCAAGTCCGCTGAGGAGAGCCGTCAGCAGATCGCCAAGGCGCTGGAGGATACGGATATGGTGTTCATCACCGCCGGTATGGGCGGCGGCACCGGCACCGGCGGCGCGCCCATCGTGGCGGAGATCGCCAAGGAGATGGATATCCTCACGGTGGCTGTGGTGACCAAGCCTTTCGGCTTTGAGGGCCCCCGCCGTATGCGGGCCGCCGAGGCGGGCATTTCCGAGCTGAAGGACCGGGTGGACTCCCTGGTCATCATCCCCAACGACCGGCTCAAGCACGCCACCGATCAGAAGATCACCTTTGCCAACGCCTTTGAGATCGCTGATGACGTGCTGCGCCAGGCAGTGCAGTCCATCTCCGACCTGATCCGGGATACCGGCTTTATCAACCTGGACTTCGCCGACGTGACCGCCGTCATGAAAAACGCGGGCATGGCCCACATGGGCGTGGGCCGGGCCGCCGGCAAGGGCAAGGCCGAGGAAGCCGCCAAGATGGCCATTTCCAGCCCCCTGCTGGAGACGTCCATCGAGGGCGCCAAGGGCGTGCTCATCAACATCACCGGCTCCATGGACATCGGCCTGGAGGAAGTGGAGCAGGCGGCATCGCTGGTGCAGGAGGCCGTCCATCCCGACGCGCTCACCATCTTCGGCGCCACCTTCGACGAGACCATGGACGACGAGATCCGGGTCACCGTCATCGCCACCGGCTTTGACA
>CAUWEK010000066.1:0-9928 GCA_963557435.1 uncultured Dysosmobacter sp. | reverse complement strand
GTTCCAGAAGCTGGTGAAGAGCCGGGGCGGCAAGGGCTATTACGTCCGCGGAACCTTTACCCACGACAACGTGGAGTTTACCAAGGACCTGCTGCACATGGCGGATCTGGGGTTCACAGAGCTTTCCATGGAGCCGGTGGTCTGCGCGCCCGATGAGCCCTACGCCCTCACGGAGGAGGACAAGAAGGTGCTCTTTGAGCAGTACGAGCTGCTGGCCAAGGAGATGATCCGCCGGAAGAAGGCGGGCAACGGCTTTACCTTCTACCATTATATGATCGATCTCAAGGGCGGCCCCTGCGTGTATAAGCGCATCTCCGGCTGCGGCAGCGGCACGGAATATCTGGCCGTGACGCCCTGGGGCGAGCTGTTCCCCTGCCACCAGTTCGTGGGCGACCCCAAGTACTCCATGGGTGATGTGTGGCACGGCGTCACCAACACGGCACTGCGGGACGAGTTCAAGCTCTGCAATGCCTATGCCCGTCCCGGCTGCAAGGACTGCTGGGCGCGGATGTACTGCTCCGGCGGCTGCGCAGCCAACGCCTACCACGCCACCGGCAGCATCAAGGGCGTCTACGAGTACGGCTGCGATCTGTTCCGCAAGCGGATGGAATGCGCCATCATGATGCAGATCGCCAACGCCGGCATCGAGCCTGCCCATTCTGTGTGACTGCATGACCTGAACGCCTCCGGCTGATTGTGTGCCGGAGGCGTTTGTTTGTCCTTGGGGCAAACGCACATGACTGCAGCGGATTTTTTGCCTTTTTTTGGTCAGTTTGCCGACAAACGCCTTGCGAAATTCCGCCGGGTGTGGTATGGTCTAATTATAGCTGAAATGTCTGCCGTGAGCGGACAGGCGAGGAAAGGATCTGAGAAGATGCTGGATATTTTCGACATTCTTGGGCCTGTGATGGTCGGGCCTTCCAGCTCCCACACGGCGGGAGCGGTACGGATCGGAAACATGGCACGCGCACTTTTGGGCGGACAGCCGGTCAAGGCGGACATTGCGCTGCATGGCTCCTTTGCGGAGACAGGGCAGGGCCACGGCACGGACAAGGCGCTGGTGGCAGGGCTTTTGGGCATGCGGCCTGATGACCTGGATATTCCCCGCAGCTTTGAGATCGCGGAGGAGCGGGGCCTGGAGTTCTATATCCATCCCGTGCAGCTGCGGGACGCCCATCCCAACACCGCCGTACTGACAGTGGAGGACGCGGACGGAAAGAAGATGACGGTCCAGGGCGTATCCATCGGCGGCGGACGCATCCGGGTGGACAAGATCAACGGCGTGGACGTGAATTTCACCGGTGCCTACAATACCCTGGTGGTGCACCATCAGGATGTGGCGGGAGAACTGTCCCGCATCACCAACGAGCTGGCGGTGGGCGGCGTGAACATCGCCAACATGAGCCTTTGCCGCTCCCGGAAGGGCGGCGATGTGCTGACGATCATCGAAATGGATCAGAAGCTGGACCCCAGCATGGTAAAGCGCATCCGTTCGCTTTACGCCGTCCATGATGTGACGTACTATGAAAAGGAGGATGCGTGATATGGCGCTGGAATCGATGCAGGAGATCTTTGACCGGGCACAAAGCGGCGGAAAAGAGTTTTGGCAGGTAGTGCTGGACACGGACATGGACGAGCGGGAAGTCAGTGCCGCGGAGTCCATGGAGCGCATGCGCACCACCTGGCAGGCTATGCTGGATTCTGTGGATCACTATCAGCCCCAGCGGCGCTCGGTGAGCGGCCTCGTGGGCGGTGACGGCGAGCGTATGCGCCAGTACGCCAAGGAAAACGAGTCCCTTAGCGGGCCCTATCTGCAGGAGGTCATCGCAACGGCGCTGAGCGTGGGCGAGTCCAACGCCTGCATGTGCAAGATCGTGGCCGCGCCCACGGCGGGCGCGTGCGGTGTGCTCCCGGCGGTGCTGGTGCCCCTTTATAAGCAGGGTGCGGCAGATGAGGAGAGCATCCTGCGGGCGCTGTATGTGGCATCCGGCATCGGCGCCGTGATCGCTTACCGGGCCTGCATCGCCGGCGCGGCCGGCGGCTGCCAGGCGGAGATCGGCTCTGCCTCCGCCATGGCCGCAGGCGCGCTGACGGCCATCCGCGGCGGAAGCAATGCCCAGATCGGACATGCTGTGGCTATGGCGCTGAAGAACCTGATGGGCCTTGTGTGCGACCCGGTGGCGGGCCTTGTGGAGGTGCCCTGTGTCAAGCGCAACGTGGTGGGCGCCGTCAGTGCCATCAGCTGCGCCGATATGGCGCTGGCCGGCGTGGAGAGCCGCATCCCTGTGGATCAGGTCATCGACTGCATGGGCGAGGTGGGCCGCCGCATGCCGGTGGAGTTCCGGGAGACCGCGCTGGGCGGCCTCGCTGTGACGCCGGCGGGCCTTGCCGTGAAAGAACGGATGCAGCGGGGCGAGTTCTGACTGAAAGCAAAAAGAGGTCCGTACCTTTTGGTACGGACCTCTTTTTTGCATTATCGGGGCGGTAGCACCGTGGCCAGTACCGCCTTGATGCGGCCCATGTCCACAGGCTTTGCGATATGGCCGTTCATACCGGCTTCCCGGGCGGCGGCTACGTCATCGGTGAAGGCGTTGGCGGTCATGGCCAGAATGGGGATGGTCTGCGCGTCCGGCCGGGGAAGGGCACGAATGGCCCGGGCGGCTCCATAACCATCCAGCACGGGCATCTGGATATCCAGGATGATGGCGTCGAACGTGCCGGGGGCGCTGGCGGAGAAGGCGTCCACCGCCTCCTGTCCGTTTTGCACGGGAGTGATGACGGCGCCCTCCATACTCAATAGCTCCGTGGCGATCTCCATGTTCAGGAAATTGTCCTCTGCCAGAAGGAAGCGGCGGCCCTCCAGGGAAAACGCCTCGGCGTCCACGGGAGGCTGAGGCGCAGGAGATTCCTGCGCCAGATGACACGGGAGAAGGACGGTAAAGGTAGAACCCTTTCCACGTTCGCTCTGTACATCGATGCGGCCGCCCATCATCTCCACGATGCTGTGGGTGATGGCCATGCCGAGGCCCACGCCGCTGGCCTTGCTGGTCATGGAGGTATCCTCCCGCTCAAAGGGCAGGAATATCCTCTCCAGAAACTCCGGCGCCATGCCAATGCCGTCATCAGCGACTGTGAACCGATAGAAACGTTCGTCCGGGGCGCTGCCGGGCAGTTCCTCCGCCCGCAATTTGATGTGCCCGCCGGCAGGGGTATATTTGATGGCGTTGGTGAGGAGATTATTTAAAATCTGGTTGAGCCGGTTTCCATCTGTGAGGATCTGCGTGGAGGACGGCAGGGACATCTCCAGGCAAAATTCCTGGTGGTGTGCCTGGGCCTGCATCTGGAACATGGAGGCGGTCTCCTCCAGGTGGCGGCGCAGGTCCACGGGGGCCAGGTGCAGCTCCATCTTTCCCTGCTCGATCTTGGCGGTGTCCAGCACCTCGTTGATCAGATGCAGCAGCTGGGCAGAGGCGGCCGAGACCTTGTCCAGACACTCCCGGGCGCGCTCCGGCTGGTCCAGGTTGTTCCGGGCCATGTCCGTAAATCCGATGACGGCGTTCATAGGCGTGCGCATATCGTGGCTCATGCGGGAGAGGAAGTCATTTTTGGCCTGAGAGGCCAGGCGGGCATGCTCCAGAGATTCCCGCAGCATCTGGGTCTGCTCCAGGGACTTTGTCTTTTCCTCGTGTATGGTGCGGAAAGCCAGGATCACATGGGAGTCATCCGGCAGGTCCCGCACCCAGAACCCCTCCGCGGAAGCCCAGCGGGGCCCCGCACTGGTCTGCACCTGGTATTCCATATAGCAGCGGCCCGACGACGTCCGCAGGCGGTCCAGATTTTCGGCGGAGAAGCGCTCCAGGAAGCAGCTGCGGTCCTCCTCGTCCGGAATGTGGTCGCTGACTTTTGCCAAGAACAGATGGTAGTCCGTGATCTTTTCCCATTCCGCGTGGTCGCGGCCCTGGTACTTGGTCACTTCGCAGGTGCTCCCGCTGGTATCCACCAGAACAACGCAGTAATAGGTCTGTCCCAGCGCCTCAAAGCAGTTGACCGTTTTGCGGTTGCGCCGGATGTGCAGATAGTTCTGGGCGCTGAGGTAGAGGATCACTATCAGGAACAAACACTCCAGTCCCAGCTGGAAGTAAAAAAGCGCCGTGGCATCTTTGGTAATGGCGGAGCGGGGAATGGTGACGATACAGGTCCAGCCTCCGTCGTCAACAATATAATAGTTCTGATAGTTGTCTTCCTCTCCGTGCCAGACGAAATAGCCACGGTCGGAGGTGAAATACTCGTCCATCCATTGGAGATAGTCCTGAGGAGTGAACTGGTCCAGCTCACATTGGGTGTGCTCGTCCCGCCGGATCTGCTGGTGCAGGACCACGTTGCCGCTTTGGTCGATGACGGTGGCCGTGCCGGGGAAAAGGTCCCCGCTGTCCTGCCAGTCTACCTGGATGTCCCCGATCCGGATATCCAGAGCAAGCACACTGACTCCGTCGGAGAGGAGCATGGAGAGGCTGACGATGGGGGTACCATAGCGGTAGTCCTGATAGACCTCTGACCGGGCACATGCGCCGCCGCCCGCCAATGCCTGGCGGTACCAGGGACGGCTGGTCGCGTCGTAATCGGGACCGGGCACCCAACCGCTGCTGTATACAGCCTGGTCGCGGATGGAACCGTAAAAGCCGCTTTCGTCATAGTTCATTTGGGAGGCGTATTCGTCGGAGAACTCCGTCAGCCACTGCTCCACCTGGTCGGTGGACATGCCCTGGTCCAGCATGGCCTCCACCGTGTGGGCTGCGTCCCCCAGGATCTGCGCGTATTCTCCCAGAAAGGAGTCCACCTGGAGATTCAGGTAGTCGGCGGTCATGGACCCCAGCTCATTGGCGGAGCGGTATGCGGCTCTGCCGGAGGCGTAAACGCCTAAAAAGGCGGTGACGCTCATCAGCAGCAACAGCACGGTGCTCTGGATCAGAAAACGCTGGACATATCTTTTAGGCTGCTTCACGCGGCTCGCTCCCTTATCAGTTGGTTTTCCATATTATACCGTGTGTAGGACTGGATGGCAAGCGTGGGGGAAAATGAAAAACAGGGAGCACACCGCAGTGTGCTCCCTGTTAAAAAGGAACAGGATCGGATTTAATTCTTGGCAGTCAGTGCCTTCTGCAGCCAGTCTTTTCCGTCCACAAAGCGGGAGACGATGAAGGAGACCACATAGTCGCCGGCGGAGTTGATCATGGTAGCAGGAGGGTCCACCAGGTTGCCCAGCGTTACCAGAATGGGGAAGGCCAACTCCATCTGGTCGGGGAAGAAGATGGAGCACATGATATACTCGCCGATATAGCCGCCGCCGGGGACGCCGCTCATGCCCACGGAGGACAAAACAGCTACCAGGACCACCTTGATGAGCATATCAATGCCGCCGAAGTCCACGCCGAACACGCCGAACACGAAAGCAATCTTCAAAACGCAGGAGAAGCAGGAGCCGTCCATGTGCATGGTGGCGCCCAGGGGAAGCACCATGTCCGCCACGTCCTTGGAAACGCCGGTATCCTGCGCCTCTTCCATGTTGGTGGGGATGGTGGCCACGGAAGAGCAGGTGCCAAGGGACACCACGGCGGGCTTGGTGATATGCTGGAACATGGTCTTCACCGCGCCCTTGCCGCCGCCGAACCAGGCAAACAGAGGCCAGGCGGTGAAGATGTAGATGAAGCAGAGGGGATAGTACACCAGCAGCGCGCGGCCGTAGCTCTCGGTGATCTGGGGACCATAGGTGGCCACCAGGTCGGCAAAAAAGCCAAAGAAGGCGATGGGGGCATAATAGGTGATGATCTTCACAAAACGCATCATCACGTTGGAAAGGTCATCCAGGAACCGGCCCACAGGGGTGTTCTTGCCGCCGTTGAGGTTCACCGCGAAGCCGAACAGCAGGGAGAACACGATCAAAGGCAGCATGGCCTTGCGGCTGAGCAGGCCCACAAAGTCCTCAGCGGTGAAGAAGTTGACGATCATGGTGGCCATGTCCGCGTGCTCACCGATGGCCTCGGAGGGGATCTCGGCCCAGGGTGTCAGAACAGGGGGGAATACCTGCATCAACACATACATGATAACAGCGGCGATGGCACCGGTGACTACGAAAGTGCCGATGGTCACGCCCATGATCTTTCCGGCACGCTTGCGGCTTTCCATATTGGCCACCGCGCCGGCGATGGAGGCAAACACCATGGGCACCACGATGCAGAACATCATGTTGATGAACAATGTGCCCAGGGGCTTGAGTACGGTGGCACCGGCGCTGATGGTATTGCCGTCGGCATCCTTGACCACGGGGAAGATCCAGCCGACAATGGCACCCAGGATCATGGATCCCAGCATAATGGCCAGAAATGCGTAGTTTCTGGCAACGGACTTCTTTTCCATAATATAGTTCCTCCTCTGTTGTTCACACACTTGGGGCGTTCATTGCACAAGAAAGGTCCTCGTCCGTGACCTCTCCTTTACAAACCACGTTGGTGGGGCCGGTCAGATAGAGACTTGCGATGTGGGAGTAGACCCGCTCGGCGTCGATCATCAGCTGCCCGCCCTGCATGTTCACCCGTACCTGCTGGCCGGAGACCTTCCCGGTCAGGGTCAGAACGGACACCACACAGCCGGTGCCGGTGCCGCAGGCGTAGGTGAAGTCCTCCACGCCACGCTCAAAGGTGCGTTCGTAGATCTCGTCTTCACCAGTGATCTCGTAGAAATTGACGTTGGCACCCTTAGGGAAGCTGGCGTGGTGCCGGATCTTGCGTCCCAGCTCCCGCAGCTCGTTTTCGTCGGCGTTTTTCAGATTGTGATAGGGCACCACCGCATGGGGCAGGCCCGGATCGCCCAGCTCCACATAGGAGCAGGCGTAGCGCACACCGTCCACTTCCACGGGGTGGTCCAGCACCATGGTGGTGGGATCGTTCAGGCGGATGCGGTAAAGACGGCGGTCGATGCGCTGTCCCGTCACGATGCCGGCTGTGGTCTCCACGGTCTGCTGCTCTCCCGCCAGGCCGTTTTCATAGCCGTAGCGGCAGATGCATCGGGCGCCGTTACCGCACATTTCACCAATGCTGCCGTCGGAATTGTAAAACAGCATTTTATAGTCGCCGCCCGAGGTGGGAGCCTCCACGACCATCAGACCGTCAGCACCAATGGAAAGGTGCCGCTGGCAGAGAGTTCTGGCCATCTGGGGAAAACAGCTGACCGGCAGATGCTCTTCCAGATTGTTTACAATCAAAAAGTCATTTCCGGCGCCGTTCATTTTCCAAAATTTCAATACAACACCTTCCTTGCTGGATTCTGCTGCCATTATAACAGCACTCAATGAGCCTGTAAAATAGAAAACGTGCTAAAAAACATGCAAATCCTGCGAATGTCCCGGAGGGGTGCGATTGCATCCGGGGACGGGATATGGTATTTTAATGGTGAGGTGGGTGACATGCCAAGAAAAAACGGGAGAAATACCCGCGGACGGATCATATCCGCCGCCTGGAAACTATTTTATGAGCAGGGGTACGAGGATACGACGGTAGAGGATATCGTGTTCGAATCCGGCACGTCCAAAGGGTCCTTTTATCACTACTTTGATGGAAAAGATGCTCTGCTGGGAACGCTGGCGTATGTTTTTGACGAAAAGTACGAGCAGCTGATGCAAGTCATGCCGCCGGATATGGACGCCATGGACCGGCTGATCTATCTCAACCACGAGCTGTTCGCCATGATCGACGGCGGCATCTCCATGGATTTGCTGGCCCGTCTGCTGTCCACGCAGCTGCTGGCCCGGGGTGAAAAGCATTTGCTGGACCGGAACCGGTACTATTTCAAACTGCTGCGGCAGATCGTCAGCCAGGGGCAGGAGGCGGGGTGTCTGCGTCGGGACAAGACGACCAATGAGATCGTCAAGGCTTATGCCCTGTGGGAACGGGCGCTTTTATATGACTGGTGCCTGTCCGGCGGAGAATATTCGCTGGTGTCCTATACGGACAGTGTGACGCCGCAGTTTTTGGAAAGCTACCGTGCCCAAAAAAATATTTAAAAAAGAATTTAATGAATTCTGAAAAAAGTGCAGTTTAAAACCATTGAAAAATAAAGAAAAACTGTAAAATTGCTTGAACGGAGTATAGAATCTATTCTATACTCCGTTCTGTATTTTGTTCTGGTAAAAAGTGTGGTAAGATACCTGCTATTAGTAAACAAGGAGAGAGAATGACAATGACGAGCGCACAAATCTGCATCATGCTGGCCATCGTCGTTTATCTGGCTGCTATGCTGGGTGTCGGCGTATGGTTTGCAAAAAAGAACAACTCCGTGGATGACTTCTATCTGGGCGGACGCAAGCTGGGTCCCTTTGTCACGGCCATGAGTGCCGAGGCATCGGATATGAGCAGCTGGCTTTTGATGGGCCTGCCGGGCGTGGCGTATTTGTCCGGCCTGGCGGAGGCCGGATGGACGGCCATCGGCCTTGCGGTGGGCACGTATTTGAACTGGCTCATCGTGGCACGCCGCATCCGCCGCTACTCCACCCGGCTGGACGCCATCACGGTGCCGCAGTTTTTCTCCAAGCGGTGGGGCGATGAGCGAAATCTCCTTTCCGCCATTGCGGCGGTGGTGATCATCGTGTTTTTCATCCCGTACACTGCCTCCGGCTTTTCTGCCTGCGGAAAGCTGTTTTCCACGCTGTTCGGCATGGACTATGTGACGGCTATGCTGATCTCTGCCGCGGTGATCGTAATTTACACGGTCATGGGCGGTTTCCTGGCGGCTTCCTTTACGGATCTTGTCCAGTCCATCATCATGACGGTGGCGCTGATCGTGGTCCTGGGCTTCGGCGTAACCAGCGCCGGCGGCATGGATGCCGTCATGAGCAACGCCCAGAGTTTGGCAGGCTATCTTTCCATGGTCAACATCCATGACCCTGCCACCGGTGGTTCCAACCCTTATAGCCTGCTGACCATCTGCTCCCTGCTTGCCTGGGGACTGGGCTATTTCGGTATGCCTCATATCCTCCTGCGCTTTATGGCTATTGAGGAGGAAAAGAAGCTGGCCCTCAGCCGCCGTGTGGCCACCACTTGGGTAGTGATCTCCATGGGTGTTGCCATTTTCATCGGCGTGGTGGGCAACGCCATGACCAAAGCCGGTGCCATGGACCAACTGGCGGACGCGGAGACCATCATCGTGCAGATCGCCAGCCTGATCAGCCACCACGGTGTGCTGGCTGCGCTGCTGGCAGGCATCATCCTGGCAGGGATTCTGGCTGCCACCATGTCCACAGCAGATTCTCAGCTGCTGGCGGCTTCTTCCTCCGTATCACAGAATCTCTTTACGGAGTTCTTTGGCGTGAAGTTTACCGGGAAGCAGGGGATGGTCGTTGCCCGGGGGACCATGGTAGTCATTTCTCTGGTTGCTGCGTTCCTTGCAAGAGATCCTTCCAGCTCTGTGTTCCGGGTGGTCTCCTTTGCCTGGGCTGGCTTTGGTGCGGCGTTTGGCCCGGTGGTTTTGTTTGCCCTGTTCTGGAAACGTTCCAACAAGTGGGGCGCATTGGCGGGAATGATCACCGGCGGTGTCATGGTCTTTGTGTGGAAGTACGGCGTGGCACCGCGTTTGGGCGGCGTGTTTGGAATTTATGAGCTGCTGCCTGCATTTGTAATGGCGTCTGTGGCCATTGTGGTGGTAAGTCTGCTGACTGGTGAGCCCGATCAGAAGATTCAGGATATTTATGATGAAGTCAAGTCTATGTAAAAGAAAACAGACTGAGATACATTATATATAGAAAAGTGGCGGACGACCAAGTTGTCCGCCACTTTTTTGAAAAACGCGAAAAAAGAGGAAAAAAGGTGTTGACAAACAGGGGTAGGCGTGGTATTCTAACCAAGCTGTCGCCGCGGTGAGCACTGCGGCAGAGAGGAAA